>REDV01000058.1 GCA_007695365.1 Cryomorphaceae bacterium
TTGAAGTTACCCCATTGATGGCGGGAATTCAAGTAAAACCTATTGCGATTAGGGAAAGGTAGCCACGGGCAAGGAGCGGTAAATACGGCTCAGGAAGTGCGAGCTAATAAGTGGCCTGGGTAGAAAATAACCGGGCTTCATCATGGGTTAATCTCTCTCAAATGACCCATTCTTCGGAAAAACCGGATGAATTTCGTTTATCGGCGTGAGTTGTTGGAAGCCGACGATAAAATGAGTTTGATGGTCTCCACTTTTTCGCCTTGAATCACTCTTACCAAATAAGCGCCGGCATCCATATTTCGGAGCGGAATATCCTGGTTGCAAGGGAATGATTCATAGTGCAACAAACTTCTTCCGCTCATATCAAAAATCATGATGTCTACTTGCCCGGAAACGCATCCTTTCAAGCGGGTACTGTAATTCGCCGGGTTGGGAAACAATACGAGTGCATCTTGTTCATTTTCGTGAACACTGGTTGGACCTGAGATCACAAAACTCACTGTAAACTGGCACCCGTTGGCGTCGGTAACCGTAACTTCATAATCGCCTTGGGGCACATCGCTGATACTGGTTACATCTGTGGCTCCGTTGCTCCACGTGATGGAATAGTCGGGTGTACCACCAAATATTTCAATGCTCGCTGAACCGGTTCCCCCTACCGCGCTGGCATCCGTAGCCTCGAGGCTTATCCACAGCGAATCGGGTTGTTGAATGGTTGTGGAAACGGGAAACTCACAGCCATTTGCATCGCTCACAATGCCCTCGTAAAAACCCGCTGGCATTGCATCGGGGTTTTCGCCGTTCCAATCACTGCTGTAGGGCGGGGTGCCTCCAAGAATTTGCACAGAGATACTCCCGTCATTAGCGCCGAAACAGCTCGCAGGGCTGGGGGTAGCTTGCGCTATCAAAGGAGAGGGTTCGGTAATGGAAGCTGCACCCGAAATGGGGCATCCGTTAAAATCAAGCCCTTCAAAAGAGCAGATTCCGGGTCCCAGATTGGTGATGAACTGCTCTTCGTCGCCGGTGTTCCACACAATAGACTGCACTGGCCCCGTTGACACCGATACTTCAATACTTCCGTCGTTTGCGCCTGCGCAGCTCACATTGGTCACGGTGAAATTTACACCGGGCGTTGGGGCCACGGTAACTTCTACCGAGGGAGATTCTATAGAGAGCCCGAATTCGTTAAAGCCCTCAACGCTAAAACTACCTGCTTCATTCACAGTTAGGTATCGTTCCGTGTGTCCGTTGCTCCAAAGATATGCCTCGTGCTCTCCGGCATCCAGTACCACACTGTCGCCCGGGCACAAAAATAAGTCCCCCAGTGGCTCTATTTCAAATGGCTGCAGAAAGCTGGCACCCTCAATGAGGTAGAGCTGCTGGTTAACATCCACATTGTTGTACACTTCGCGGGTACCGCTGTTCCATTCTAAAATCAGTGAGTCAACCGATTGGTATTGACCCAGCCCGAAGATATGTTTTCGAGAGTTTTGCCCGCTGAGATTCTCTCCCATGGTTGCGTATCTTACAAGGTGTTGGTCGCCCACATAGCAGTGCATCCAAGTGCCAATTCCGTCGCGGTTGGCAATGGTACCCTCTAGCTGCACGCTCAGGTAGTTGTTGGTACCGCCTACGTTTTGAAACAATCGCGGAAAGTACGGTTCGCGGTTATTGGTGGCGTAATCATAGTAGCCATCGTTGTTGAGGTCGCCTTTAGCAACTGTAAAGGTCTCTACTGGAAATTGATTGATTCCCAGTGAATCACCCATTTCTGTAAAAGATGTTCCTCCGTTGTTCACAAAGAACTGACTGCCGGCATGGGGGGGCAGCCCGAATTGCATCACACTCACATAGAGATCTTCCCAAGTGTCGTTGTTGTAATCGAGCCATACAGAACCCCAACTGGATACCATTACCTGCATTCCGAAATCGGGAGCAACATTGGTAAAGGTTTCATTGCCATTGTTGCGATACAGTGTATTACCAGGCAAAATCGGGTTGTTGCTCACATACACGTCCAGATAGCCGTCCTGGTTGTAATCGCCAATTGCAGCCGACATGGCATCCAAAAAGTTGTCCACCCCGGATCCTTGTGTTGCACGGGTAAAGGTTCCGTCCTGATTGTTGATAAACAGCTCATTGGGGTAAGGTAAGCGGTCCACGGCAATAAAAAGGTCTTCCCAACCGTCGTTGTTGAGATCCACAAAACAGGGTTGCAGTGCCGGCCGGGGAACCATCAGTAGTCCGGCTTCTTCAGTAACGTCTGTAAAAGTGCCGTCGCCGTTGTTTTTGTACAGAATACTCGTGAAATCAAGGTCTATCTCGTCAAAAAATGAGTAGTTCTTGGTGACAAATACATCGAGGTAGCCATCGTGGTTGTAATCTCCCCATGCAGCGTTGGCGTAGATAAACACAGCTTGCTCAATGCCAGCCGCTGCGGTAACGTTGGTAAAGTTGAGGTTACCATCGTTTTTCCACAGTTCGAGCATCCCGTTTTGTTTGGTGATAAAAATGTCAGGATGGCCATCGTTGTCATAATCTACCCAGTTCAATCCACTGATACGCGCATTGCCGAAATTGAAAATCTCAATGCCCGAATCTTCGAGTACACCATTGTTGTTTATCAGGAAGCGCGGATGCCCAAACCCTCCGGCCAAACTAAGATCATCCCACCCGTCGTTGTTAAAATCGTACCAGCTGATTCCGCTTCCGTATCCATTGGATGGGTTTACCAGGTTCACGTTGAGGTTTTCCAGCTGTTCAGTGATATCAATAAATTGACCATGAACTGAACTGATAAAAAACGCCCCAATGGCGCCTAGAAAAAAAGACCTGTTAAATGGCATCAGGGATATAATGTTTGAATGACATACTTGGTGGGCAAATTTACGCCAAATGTATAGGAAGGGTTTCATGATATGTTACATCATTGTGTTATAAAAGTTGCAAAGCCTGACCGAAGGGCAATTTTTCGAACTTTCGGGCCAAAATTCTACCTTTGTGCCCATAATTTTTGACTGCATGGAACTCAACATGACCAACCCCCTGGTTTACGGGGTACCCCTTTTCATCATATTGATTGTGCTCGAAATAGTTTACAGTGAGCACTCTGGTAAGAAAGTATATTGGTGGAAAGACACCTTGGCCAGCGCAGCTATGGGATTTGGAGCCGTGATCCTCGGTCCGCTTATGAAGGTGGTTTTTGCAATTGTGCTATTTACCGGAGTGTATGAGTTCTTTAACCCTGAGGTAGATGGTGTTCGTCAAAACATTATGGGATGGCAATCATTCGGCTATGCGTGGTATATATGGCTTGCCTGCCAGTTTCTGGATGACTTTGCATACTACTGGTTTCACCGCGCCAACCACGAGGTGCGCATTTTCTGGGCAGCGCATATCGTGCACCACAGCTCCGACAGATTTAACCTCGGTACAGGTTTTCGCAACGGGTGGTTCACCATTTTGTACAAACCCTTCTTCTACATGTGGATTCCTGCCCTCGGTTTCCCGGTAGAGATGCTGTTGATTTGCATGGGAATAGAAGCGCTATGGCAATTGCAATTGCACACCAAATTTGTACCTAAACTCGGATTTCTCGAGAATTTTATGAACCTGCATACCCAGCACCAGGTGCATCATGCTCAAAACATCAAGTACCTCGATAAAAACCACGGGGGGTTTCTCAACATCTTCGACAGAATGTTTGGAACTTATCAACCACTGCTTGAAGATGAGGAAATAGAGTACGGTGTGATTCATGCTCCCAATTCATACAATCCTTTCGTGATTCTCACGCATGAATACGCTGACATCTGGAGCGATGTTAAAAAGGCAAAGAACCTGAAAGAAGCGTTTATGTACGTGTTTGGCCCTCCCGGCTGGAGTCCGGATGGTTCAACCCTCACTGTAAAGCAAATGCAGCGTGACCTTGCCAGAATGGAGGAAGAGGAAAGAGCGCGTAAAGAGCGCGCAGCAGGACACAACATGGCTACTGCCAAGGTTCCGGCGGGGGTCTGACATCCGCAATTTGCTTACAGGCTGCCCCATACTTCTGAACATGAAAAGTTACATCAAAGTGCTGTTGGGCCAGCTTTTACTTTCGCTCATTTGCCTGCCGCTTCTTAGTCAATCGGATGCTGCCGACACCTCCCACACCGCTAATCCGGAAGTCCGCGTAGCCATCAGCGGAGGCTATTTGCTGGGCGGGCAGTTTTTCAACGAGAGTTTTTCGTACAACCCCGGCTTTAGCTTGGAGGTTGCCGCCTACAAAAAGCTATCTGAAACAGTGAATCTCGGAGGTGGCGTTGGTGTCAATGCCTTGATGCAGGGCGAGACCTTTATTCCGCTGTTTGTCTCCTTTATGGGGTTTACACGTCCGCAAAAAGCAGCCACCTACTTTTTGATGAATGCGGGCTATTCTATCAGTGGTGGTAGCGGCTTTGACGTGCTCGAGGAGTACGATTTGCGCGGAGGACCGATGTTCCAGGTGGGGTTGGGGCGACGGTTTCTGCTCGGAAAACACGACCTGCTCTTTGGTTTGTCATTCCGTCACCAATGGGCGAGGGGCAGGTTTGAATCAGCCTTTGGGCAGCGCTTCGAAGAGCCCCTGAACTACGATTTTCTGGTTTTTGAACTTCGTTTCCTTTTTTGAGATGCGGGCGAAATGTTGGATAGGGGTTTCAATCCTGATTGCTTCAGTTGTTCTTTACCACGACTTTGCACATGCACAAGCATTGCGATTGAATGAAGTAATGCTCTCGCAGGATGGTAACTGGCCCGATCAGTTCAATGAAGCGAGCGCATGGGTGGAGCTTTACAATGCTTCCCAAAGTCCTGTGCAGCTTTCAGCATTTGCTCTTTCGCAGAGGTCGCATGGATTAACGCGATGGCAGTTTCCCAACCTCACCCTCCAACCCGACAGTTTTGTGGTGATACGGCTTTCGGGCAGGGATGTGCGCCAGGGAGGAGAACTGCACACAAATTTTAAGGTTCGGAATGCTGTTGACGGCCTTTGGCTTTTTCACCAAAACGGGCAGGTTGCCGATAGTATTCCGGGTACGTGTGTCCCAATGAATTGGTCGTTGGCCAGAATTCCCGACGGAAGCGGAAACTTTCAGCATACCCAGCAACCAAGTCCTGCTGCTACCAACAACAATTCACAGGTGCTGCCTTTTTCGTCGCCGGAAAGTCACGTTTCCATTTCGAAGCCTGCCGGCTTTTACGCAGGTCAAATACAGGTTGAGCTCAGTGCTCCGGCAGCTTATGATATTCGCTACACACTGAACACGGGCGATGAACCGGA
>REDV01000059.1 GCA_007695365.1 Cryomorphaceae bacterium
TGAGGGAATCTCGATCGGCTCCCTCTTGCTCAATCCTGTCCTCCTCTTGCTCTATACTCTTGCTCCAAACTGTTTTCCCTCTTGCTCAAGACTCTTGCTCAATCCTCTAAATCGTATATTTGTTTTGCATAACCACAGGAACCAACCCAACTGAAATCCGACGACAATTATATCATCGCAGAAATTCTACGAGGTAACAACAGATGTCTTGGTGAACTGTACCGTATACATCGTGATGCCTTTATAAAAATGGTGCGACGGGATTTTGGTGCCAATGAGGAGCAGGCCAAGGATGCTTTTCAGGAAGCTCTGATTGCCTTTCATCAAAACATTTGCAGTAAAAAGCTGACGGAGCTTACCTGTAGTGTCCGGTCTTATTTGTTCCAGCTCGGAATACACAAAATCCTCAATCTTCTGAAAAAGGAGCGACGCCTGACTTACGATAACGATCTTCAATTGATTCAAGGGAAAGAATTCGAAGATTATATGAACGAAGACCGTTTAGAGTCTATTCAGGAACAAATTGGTAAGGCACTTGAAAAACTCCCCGAAGACTGCCGGAAAGTTTTGAAGTTGTATTACTACCACAACTATGATATGGATAGTATTGCCCGTGAAATGGGATACAAAAATGCCGATACGGCCAAATCGAAAAAGTTGCTGTCGATGAAAAAGTTGCTGACTGAATTGAAGAGAATGACATTGTTATTGTTGCTTTGATGAACATACCCGAAGAATATATCATCTTGTTTGAGTCCTATGGACGGGGAGAACTTTCCGATCAGGAGAAGAAAGATTTTGAAGCGCGCTTATCGTACGATACGGATTTTGGGGAAGCTTTTGCCCGGTTCCGGCTTATTGAAAAAGGCATTCAGGAGCATTATCGCAATGAACTTCGGGATAATTTTAAGGAAATTGACAAAGAGCTGGATAGTAAATCTCCCGGTGTGATTAACTTCAGAAAGCTGGTCTGGATAGGTACATCGGTGGCCGCCGTGTTGCTCATTGGGTTGTCTGTTTACCACAATTTTTCCCACGATCACAAGTACAAAGAACTGGCACTACAATACTGGCCAGAGGAGGAAGGCCTGCCGGTAAAAATGAGCACAGCAGGTAAGTATGATGCCGCAATGAATGCCTATAAACAAAGTCAATGGGCAGAAGCCGAAGCATTACTCACGGAAATTTCTTCTTCGGATACCGCGCTGTATTTCCTGGGTATTGTGCATTTTAAACAAGAGAATTACACTGAAGCGTTGGAGCATTTCAGTAGAGTACCTGAATATTCACGTTGGTTTCCCGAAAGTGAGTTTAGACGGGCATTAATATTTATGATAAAAAATGAGCCTGACTCTACTTCCATTATTCTAAACCGTCTGATGAAGGCACAATCTGGGTGTGAAAGTAAGGCAAAAGAATTATTGCTGAAAATTTAGGCGTTAAAGTCGCTTACTGTTTACTATTTCGATGGATAAACAGAAGTTTTAATGATCAGCCTAAATTGAAATGCACAGAAAACTGCTGTTTAGTATCATTCATTTGTTTGTAAGAAGTCATTTCGATCGAACTACGTTTTTTATTATCGTGGCGACTCTATTGATAGGTTGGGCGAAATACAAGAGTGAACGTTTTCAATGTTTAAATGGAGATTGTGCATATTCCGAGGAGGGCGAGTTTTTCACGCTTGCCGAATGTCATCGTAAATGTTTCGTCAATAGCCAGGACAGTGTGCCCCGGGTTTTAAACGCCAAACAATGATATTATGGGAAAGATTACCTGATTCATTTAGCATTCTTGCCATTCAACCCATGTTATACAATGGGCTAAAGACCAATGAATTGTTTCGGTTCAAATCACCGTTTTCGCCACCATATACCCAACGTAATCGCGACAATCAATCCCACAGCGGCCATTTGCCAAAAACGAAAAGGTTCGGAAAGCACTTCAGATTCGAACACGATATCCCGCCCCACCAGCCAATGCCCTGCCCAATAATACGGCGCGGCCTGGTTTGAATTTGCCGCTTGTGCGATGTGCGCATGTTTCGCCTGTCGCAAGGCGGAGGAAGAAGTTTCGCCTTGGCGCAGATGCTGGTAGAATTCACCCATAATACGATTGGAGGTTTTGTCGTCCACCTCCCACAGGTTGCTGAGCACGGATCGGGCACCGGCGCTGAAAAAAGCGCGGGTAAAGCCGTGTACACCATCGTCGGTAAATACTATTCCCCGCGACGAATTACAAGCATTCAGCACCACCAAATGGGAATTGATTTTGTGCTGATAAACCTCGTTTAATCTCAATCTGGTGTGCCCCAGCACCAATTCAGAATATTCCGAATGATCGGGTTCGATAAGACCATGCGTGCTGAGGTGAACCACCGATGCGGGGGTATTGAACAATTGAGCGATATCAATGACCGAATCGGTAAACGCTTTTCCCCACTTCTGTTGCTCCGCTGTTTTAGCCAACTGCCGCGAAAAAGGCAATTCAGAAAATGAGCTATTGGCAAGCGCTGCCGGTGCATAAAGTGCCAATGAGAATGGCATCGTATCCGGTTTCGACTGAAATGTAGCAGAGGAAAGCACGTATTCTGTTTCAAAACGATTGATAAAGTAATCCAGCTTTCGGTAATCTTTGGAATCTATTCCTTCATCAGAACAGAGCAGTGCGTCAAACGGAATGTTATTCGTTTCGCCGTACGGACAGATATACAGCTTGTTAATGCCCGTAAAGTCTATTTCGCCGAACATGTCGGCATAAAGGCTCAGCGCATTTTCACAATAGCTGTTGTAGTCCGGGTTGATAATTGACGCATTGAGGCTCTTGATTCGCGGTCGAATGGGGAATGGCAGAGAATGTGTCACCACCGTGTCGGGGAATATGGCCATGACTATGTTCTGTTTCGATAGGTAAAGAAACAAGTCCAGGAAACACTCGCCCGGTTTGAGCTGCTGCTGAAGTTGTTGAAGGGAAAGATGTGTCTTTGGCCGTGTCTCTCCGTCAGAATACTTGATAAGATCAAAGTATTTCAATCGCTGATTGGCCGAAAACATTTTTTCAAGAGAAAAATCTCTTCCCAGTCGTTGTTTTTCCAGCTCAAGATAATAAGTGAGATTGTAGGGAATAAGGTGATAAGTGGCCAGATACTGATTAATGTGTTTGGATGTAAACTCCCCGTGAATAATTTTCCAAAGTGAAGTGGCGATGGTGTTGAGCTGAATCAGCCGGTCAAAATATTCCGGGTTCTCTGTTTGGTGGAATACGTCAATCAAGTTCACGGAATAAACCCTGAGGCACATCAAAAGATCAATCTTGTTCGGGATAGCGCGCAACAATTCCTCGTTGGTGGAATCTGAAATCCCCCACGCGTTCAATGCTTTTTCAAAGTGTTTGTTCGAAGCAGAATATTTTTCAGGTTGCCTTTCGATGGGGACGCGCCAATAACTCATGGCCTGTACAAAATGGGTAAGTGCCTTTTCATAGTGTGTGTCATCATACAATTCGGCCCAAATGTTCAACGCCCGGTTGTAGTACTTATTCGCAGAAGCAAAAAACTGTTCACCTTCCTGCTCTTTCCCAGGTGTTTGATATCCACGACCAATCATGTCCTGGTATGCATTACCAAGCAGGTGGTAGGTTTTGGCCAGGTGGTGCCTTGGTGTTTGGTGCGCCAATTGAAATTCAACTGAGCGTTCGTATAGCCTCCAAACTTCGGAGTACACAGGATGCCATTTGTCGTATTCATATCCATCATAAGTGGCAAGTAGTTTATCCGATTGCGCAAGGATGTTCCATATCCGGTAAATATCAATTTCGAGTTGTTGTTCAGTCGTCAGGTTTTGAATCAGAAGGCGACAACTGTCGGCAAAAGCTTTGGCCTGCAGATGGTGAATTTTTTCGTAGTGATAACTGGAAAGCAGGGCGTAATTCCACGCGAGTCGGTAGTCGCCTTTCTTGTATAACTGATTTCTGAGCGCATTGGCCTTTTTCCAATACACGAGCGCCTGTTCCACGTCACCGCGGATTTTGTAAACAAAGCCGCGAAGGGTGTAAAGTTCAGATTGAAAAGCCGTTGAAACTGAGGTGTCCGCAAGAAGTTTTTGAATTTCACTTTCGGCATCAACGAGTTGCCCGGAAAACAAAAGTTGATTTATTCTAGCCGAATGCTGCACTTCCTCAATCTGCGCATTGATTTCATGGAAAAACAGGCTCCAAAAACAAATCAATACAAATACAGGAAATTTTAACATCAAAATGAGGTTGCAGCGGGTTGGTGTCGCGGAACGCAAGATAGGCAGAATTGAGCAAGAGAGAAAGCAGCAAGAGCGCGAGTTTTGAGTTTTGAGGGAGTTATGAATCACGATCGAGGACCGATCCTCTTGCTCAAAACTCTTGCTCCAAACTGGTATTGGAACAGCAAGAGCACGAGTTTCGAGTTTTGAGGGAGTTTAGAATGACACAGTCTTTCTCTCTTGCTCGAGACTCAAACTCCACACTGTCCTTGACTGTCCCCCCTCTTGCTCAAAACTCTTGCTCAAAACTCTTGCTCAAAACTGTTGCTCCAAACTGACTTCCTCTTGCTCAAAACTCTTGCTCAAAACTGTTGCTCCAAACTGACTTCCTCTTGCTCAAAACTCTTGCTCCCTGCTGTCTTCCCCAATTACTAGCTCCACGGCTTTCTTACTTCCCCAATTCCGCATTCCTTCCGATCGGTGGATGATTTCGTTCGCGGTGTTGATGACCAGGGTAGTTGGGAGCGAAGATGCCTCAAGTTCAGGGGGTGCGTTTTGGAGGGGAAAATACACGGGTAGGTCCCAACCGTGGTTTTCGAGAAAGGCCCTTACTTTTTCGGGCGGGTCGTAGGTAACCAGTACAAAATGGGCTTCACCACCGGTTTGTTCCATCAATGACAGGATAGACGGCATCTCTGCACGGCAAGGTGCACACCACGTAGCCCAGAAATTCAGAAACAAGGGTTTGTCCGAAAAATCCGCCAAAACGAATCTGTTGCCGTTGAGGTCGGCAAGTTGCCAGTTCAGTGTCGAAGCGTCAAGCGCCTGCTTTTCATTGGCCTTCGTGCTCCCGAAAATTCCGGTTTGAATCAATCCGCGCTGAACCCATACTCTGCCATCGGGGATTACCAATAGAACGAGCACCGTCAAAAGTACTGCATCCCAAAAGATGGATACCGGCCCTCGCTGTTTGTAACGCTCCCAAAAATGCTTGATTTTTTGCATGCACAAAGGTAGTAGGAGGATGGTTGACTATCCGTATGATATGTTACACACTATACCATTTGCCCTTGATTGGTCCGGGCATTGTGCACCTTTATTGAGTTAATACCGGGCTTTGTCGGTTTTTGGAAACCAGCTAGCGCCCACACCGTATCAGAGCATATTCAAATCAATACAGACATGATACGCCAAGTTCTTGTGATTTTCTTTTTTTCAGGATGGATTTTTTCGACCTACAGTCAGGATTTACTTCCCCATATAGGAGTGTCATCTCAACCAGAATGGAATGACACAATTTGTGAACCTCCGGTATATGATGGCAGCTTTCATGAAGTGGGGTTGTTTGTTGGTGATGTGGCACCTGATTTCACTCTTTACAATACCCTCGGTGAAGAGCGTCAGTTATCGCAGATGCTTGCTTCGGGTAAACACGTGATGATCGTGAACGGAAGCTATACCTGTTGGAGATTTCGCGATGAAATTCCTACCATAAACACCATTACAGAGCTTTTTGAGGACCAAATGGAGACATTCGTTGTTTATACAGTTGAGGCCCATCCTCATATCGATCTATCACCCTATTCCGGCACATTGTCCACCGGAGCTCGCAATTTTCAAGACAGCGTATTGCTGCGCCAGCCCACTACCTATGGTGAGCGTCTTCAGAATATTCAGTTTATGACAGAGCGAGACCCTGTTGTTCCTGAGATATTGTTGGATGGAACATGTAATGAGTGGTGGCTCAATTATGGAACAGCTGCTAATCATGCCTATCTTATTGACCCAAATGGTGTGATACAGATACGGCATACATGGTTTAATCAGCCACCCCTGGATATTCAGTGTGAACTCACAGAATATTTTGAGCTCCCGTCTCCGGGTTGTGCCGAGATTGGAACATTTGGATCTTTTGAGATTGAGGTGGATGAAGAACAGGGTACTTTTCAAGAAGGTATTGCCGGACATACGTTAATAGTGCCAGTTACCATTCGGAATTTGTCTGAAACGGATTTTGTCTTTACGGAGATTATGCGTGAATCTGTTAACACTCCTCAAGCATGGCTAACCGCTTTGTGTGTTGATATTTGTTTGTCGCCTGGAGTGAACGAAACAACTGCAGCCATTGCACCTGGCGAATCACAATCGTTTACCTTTTACTTTTTTACGGACCATGAACCCGGCGAAGGGTCTGCGGTGGTGCGGTTCAAGAATGCAACGAACGCTTTAAACACAGAATGGGTAACCTTTTCAGTAAGTACCCAAAGCGACGAAACCATTACAAGCCTGGAGTTGGTAAATGAGCCGCAAATCCGATTGTATCCCAATCCCGCTTCACACTGGCTGAGGGTTGATGGTCTCGGTTATGACAACACACCGTGGCAGATTTTTAATTCAGCGGGTCGTCTCACTGATGAGGGCTACTTTCACACAGGTGAAAACAATGTGTCGGTTGCGCACCTTCAAAAAGGAGTGTACGTGATAAGAATAGGTGCTTACCCTGCACAGGTGTTGAGATTTGTGAAGCACTGATGAGCAGTTTTAGGTTACGTGCCTTTGCCACATGGTGGTGACGCTCGCCCAATTAAGGTCTTGGCAATAGCATGGTAGGGCGCAAGGATTTGTTAATCAATAATATAAATTCATTTCCCAATTTGCTGGCCTGGTAAACACACTCAATGTTATGGTTCGGTGTGCGCGGAACATAAGACTTCTAAAGTGCCTGTTGCCCAATCATGCTGTGTATGCGTATCCATGAAAACACATAAGACCGTGTAATAAATGATAAGTATTATCACGGGCTATGGCTCATGAAGCGGCGCGTACTTTTGTTCGAAATACAGCCTGTTTTTTTGATGCTAGTCACAAAAAATGCCATTTTGCTTCGAGTCCCGGGGCAATTTAGAGGCTAAATCATAGTGGCGTCCCAAAAAGATGTTTTTTACATTGAAGATACATGCAGGTTTATCCTGCGTACAGAGCTATTCGTCGATTGTGTGCTTGTGTGTGCTTTCTGACGATGGATGAAAACCTGCAGTTGGTTTGTAGTGGTTTGGAAGTATGTTGGTGCCGTTTAGGATACCAACATCCACCATGGGTTGCAAGAACAGAAAAGGTGGGTCTTTGTATTATTAGGGCAACCTGTATTGAAACCATTATGAAACCATTTTACATTGCGACTGTCGTCGCGTTGTCTAGTTTTTCTATCTCCTTAGCTCAGAACCTTGAGCCCCACATTGGGTTGAGTTCGCAGCCGCAGCCTTCAGATTCTATTTGCCCTATTCCGCTGGCACCATCCTTCATGGATAATGAAGGTTATATGGTAGGAGAGGTAGTAGCTGATTTTACCCTTTATTCCCATGATGGACAAGAAGTAACACTTTCTGAGGTCCTGGCGGAAAATAAACCGGTTTTACTGGTAGGATCCAACTATTCATGTTGGCGTTTTCGCGATCAGATTGCGCCTATTAATGCCATCGTAGACTACTATGGCGATTTGTTGAATGCCTATTATGTCTATACGGTTGAAGCCCATCCACATATTGACATTTCGCCTTACAATGGTCAATTGTGGACCGGCCAACGCAATTTTGACGACGGTGTGCTTATTCGTCAGGCTGTAACTTACGGCGACAGGCTCGAGGCCATTGATGAAATGCTGGAGAACTATACCCCCATACCTCAGATTCTGGTAGATGGACCGTGTAATGAGTTTTGGCTGAACTACGGTCAAATGCCGAACCATGCTTATCTCATAGATCGTCATGGCATCGTACAGATACGCCAAACCTGGGTTAATTCGCCTCCCGCCGATTTGTGGTGTGAGCTTGGAGAGTATTTTGATGACATTACCCCCAACTGCAATGATGCCGGAGTAAACGGCAGTTTCGAGGTGGTGATTGATGAAGAGGCGGGAACGGTAGGTTATGGGTTTCCTGGTGAAACAATCATAGTTCCGGTGATGATTAATAACCTTTCCGAAACAGACAATGTGCACATAGAAATCAACCGTACAGAAGTCTATACACCTGATTCCTGGCAAACTTCCCTTTGTGTGGATATATGTTTAGCCCCTACTGTAAATACTACTACGACCGTGATTCCTCCGGGGGGCTCGCAGTCATTCAGCTTCTACTTTTTTACCGGTGCAGACGGTGAAGCTTCAGGTTCCGGGATTGTGCGTTTCAGCAATGCTGTGAACAGTGGAAACATCGAATACGTAGAATTTTCCGCTATCACACTTATTCCCACCAATGTGGATTCCGAAAACCAAAACCCCTTACAAGTTTACCCTGTTCCTGCCAGCAACATGCTCTTTCTTGAGCGGAATGGGTACGAACCCATGCCCTGGCAGATCTTTTCTTTAAGTGGAGCCTTGATTCAGGAAGGTACCATGGTTTCTGGACGCCATGAAATCGATATCAGTAACTTGCCGGCAGGAAGTTACCTGCTTCGCGGCGGCAGCAATGAGCAATGGGAGGTGAAGAGGTTTGTGAAAATGTAAATGGTTCCTGACAGAAACTACGGGTGCAGTTATTGGTGCCTTTGAATCCATCAGGGGCGTAACTCTCTCGGTTTCGTTCTCCAGAAGACACGCTTGACCCTTCCATGGTCGTTTTTATGTTTATCAGGCACCGCCGAATCTACCGAAGTGTTTTATTCTGTGTATGTTTCTGTTTACAATCAAAGCCGGGATTTAAGCGCAGCAAACGACTAATTCTCAATTTTCGACCCTAAACCCCTACCTCAACCCAAACGTTCTCCTAACCACCAAACGGCTCTGGTCAATATTGTCCAGATCCACCTTCTCGGTTAGGGGCCGGAAGCCGTCAACCTCCACGCGCACTTCGTAAACCTCACCCCGAAGCACCTTAAACTCAAACTCACCCCGCCGGTCGGTGCGGGTGTCGAACAAGGAGCGCCCTTTGCTGTCAAACAACATCACGGCGGCGTCGCGCATGGGGCGGTCGTTGTCGGCGTTGGTTACCGTGCCCTGCAAATACACCTGAGATACCACCTCCTCCTGCAAAATGTTGAACTCGCTCAAATCAACTTTGAAAATATCGCGCTCACCCAGAGAGCCTTCGTACTCGGCAGCGATGTACATGGTTTGATTGTCGGCCGTAAGGCTAAAAGTAGATTCTTCGTTTACCGTGTTGATGGGATATCCCAGGTTGATTGGACGCTTAGGTTCCCCGTCCACCAGTTCGCATCTAAATATATCATAGCTCCCCATGGTTTGGTGGCCGTTGGAGGCAAAGAACAAGTGCTTACCGTTGGGATGCACAAACACAAACTTTTCGTCGCCGGGTGTATTTACCAAGGGACCGAGGTTTCGGGGTTTGCCCCATCGGTTATCGCCACGACTTTCTGCCACGTAAATATCGCCCTGTCCTTCGCCTCCGGGGCGCTCGCTGATAAAATACAGGTACTTGCCGTCGGCAGTTACGCTCACCGAGCTTTCAAAATAAGACGTGTTGATGGGGCGCCCTAGCTTCTGCGCTTCCGACCATTCGCCGGTTTCCTCGTCAAGCCTGGAAAAATGAATGTTTCCGGCACTGGAAGCATCGTTCTTGTACACAAACATGCTCTTGCCGTCGGGAGCCACTGAGAGTACAGCGTCGTAAGAGGTGGTGTTGAGTTTTCCGGGTACTTGTTGGGCTGCCGTCCACTCGCCGGTTTTCCTGTCGAGCTCTGCAAAGAATATGTTCTCAAAGTACTTGTAGTCACCGCGTCTGTCAATACCGCCTCCCTTTACATCGGGTCGGCGTGAGGTAAAAAATAACCGTGAACCATCAGCGGTAATAGAAGGTGTGTAGTCATCGAAACGCGAGTTAATTTGCCGCCCCATGTTTGATATCTTCACATTTCGTGGTTGTTGCATCATCATCTTGGCAAACTGACACTGCTCAATATAGGTGTCAACATCGTAGTAATAGTTGTTGGCTCTGCCCGTGGTTGCCCTGAAAGTGCGAAAATGCTCAATGGCTTCGTCCAATTCGGCAAGCCGGTGATGGGTCATGCCCAGCCAGTAGTGGATTTCCTTGTGCACATCCGCGTCGAGTTCCAATGCTGTTTGAAGATACTTTTTGGCCAGATCGTAGTTTTTGAGTGCGTAATGACACTCGCCAATCCGAAAGGTAGCAGCCGCGTGATCGGGCACGGCTTCGAGCACCACCCGGTATTCGTTCAATGCCCCGCGCACATTCCTGTCGAGAAACATTTGCCGTGCGTTGGCCATGCGGATGGGAATGATGCCCGCTTTTTTGTCTTCCGTATCCTGCTCAACCACTGCCTGGGCTTGCAAAAAATGGTTGTCGGCGGCTAAGAGTAGAAGAGTGAGGAGTAGGAAGCGTAAGAGGGTCATGGGTTCAGTGCGTTTTGAAGATTTTCGTTCAGGTTGTACTTGCGATGCAGCGCTAAAGTTGCACCCACACATCCCAAAATCGGGGCCACAGTAATTCCCACTACCGGAATGCGCATAAGCAAATCAAAAAGTGCTCCGTTCGAAACGGCCATCAAGCGGTTGCGCCGCACGAGTCGTACCCCTTTTGGCAAGTTGAGCCGGTGCCGTTCGCTCGTGTAGTCCATCATCGAAAAGCCGTAAAAATAAGCACTCACTGCAAATGCCACGATAAACAGCACCGGACTGATGGGCGGAAAGAGCAGTCCTACAATGGTGAAGCCTGCAATCCACAGCATTTCAATGGCAAAATTGCGAATAGCCACAACTGACCCGCGCATGGCATCGCTCATCAATTGGCTCACCGAAAAAGGATATTCCTTTCCTGTGAGAATGGTTTCGGTTTTTTCGCTGAGATAGGCAAGCACCGGACTTAACGCCACCAGCGCGATGTACTTGTTAAAGGTCCAGAATATATAGGTGGTGGCAATCCAAATGGAAATGGCCACGAGAGCGCGCATCACAGTAGCCGTCCAACCTTCCAGATCATCGCGGGTATGATCGAGCCCCGTCCAGTTGCTGAGCAAATCGTTCAGGTAGTCAATCAATCCCGACTTGAAATAAAACAACACCACCAATACCAACAACGAAATCAGGATGGGAAACAGAAAAAAGTAGCCCAGCCTGTTGCGGCGAATAAAGCCGAGGGCTTCGAGGTAGGTGCTCAATCCGATGTACCAGTCTGACCGTTGCATGACGCTGCTAAAAATACACTTTGACGTGGAATCGGGCCTCACTCCATTGCAGCGTAGCTCCTCAACGCACCATGGGCCAATTTCACTACTTTTGCCCTTTAAGTCGCAACCATGCAATTAGACACGCTTAAGGCCATATCGCCGGTGGATGGACGCTACCGGAAGGCCACGGAAGAACTGGCCGGTTATTTTTCAGAATCAGCACTCATTCGCTACCGCGTAATGGTGGAGGTTGAATACTTTATCGCGCTCTGTAAAATTCCTCTGCCTCAGTTACAGTTCTTCGACCACAAGCATTTTGAAGAGCTCCGCAACCTCTATCTTGACTTCAGCCTGAGCGATGCCCAGCACATCAAGGAAACGGAAACCATCACCAACCACGACGTGAAGGCGGTGGAGTATTTCATCAAAACCAAACTGGATGAGATGAGCCTGAGCCAGTTCAAGGAGTTTGTGCATTTCGGGCTGACCTCGCAGGACATTAACAACACGGCGGTTCCGGCAAGCATCAAAGACGCCATGTATGAAGTGGTGCTTCCGCTGCTCGAAAAGCTCAATAACAAACTCAAAGAACTTGCGCTATTGTGGTCTGAGATTCCAATGCTGGCCCGAACCCACGGTCAGCCGGCCTCTCCCACTATTTTAGGTAAGGAAATCAAGGTGTTTCAGGAGCGACTTACGCAGCAACTGGAGCAATTACAACTTGTGCCCTTTGCGGCTAAATTTGGCGGTGCTACGGGAAACTTCAACGCGCACCACGTGGCCTACCCGGAGATAGAATGGATGGATTTTGCCAACCATTTTGTGAACGACACCCTCAACCTGAAGCGTTCGCAAACCACCACGCAGATTGAGCACTATGACCACCTTGCCGCCCTGTGCGACAACCTGAAACGCATCAACACCATTGTGCTCGATCTGAACCGCGATATGTGGACCTACATTTCAATGGATTATTTTAAACAGCAAATCCGCGAGGGAGAAGTAGGCTCGTCGGCCATGCCGCACAAGGTCAACCCCATTGATTTTGAAAACTCCGAAGGAAACCTCGGCGTGGCCAATGCCCTGCTGGAGCACCTGGCCGCCAAACTGCCGGTTTCCCGTTTGCAGCGTGACCTTACCGACAGCACCGTGCTGCGCAATATAGGAATGCCAATGGCGCACATGCTCATTGCCTACAAAGCCACGCTTAAAGGGCTGAACAAGCTACTTATTAACCGCGAGGCCATTGATACCGATCTCGAAAATAACTGGGCCGTGGTGGCCGAAGCAATTCAAACTGTGCTGCGTCGGGAGGCCTACGAAGCACCCTACGAGGCGCTCAAGTCCCTCACCCGTACGCATGGCAAAATCAACAAAGAGGCCATTACAGCGTTTGTGGACTCGCTTGAAATTGACCCCGACCTGAAAGAAGAGCTCAAGGCCATCACACCGCAGAATTACACCGGCATCAACCAGCTCTAACATGCGAAAGCTCAAGCACATCATTGGTTTTGCGCTCCATTACAAGGGATATGCGCTGCTCAACGTGCTGTGCAACACTTTGTATGTGGTGTTCAACCTGTTGTCGCTACTGCTTTTTATACCCTTTTTGCGACTGCTTTTCAGCGAACAGGAAATCACCTACGAGAAGCCCGCGTTTTCGTTCAGTACCGAGTGGGGCGAACAATACTTCAACTACCTGATGGGCAGCTTTGTGCGCGAAAATGAAAAGCTCGACTCGCTGCTTTTTATCTGCTTTGTGGTGCTGCTGCTTTTCTTCCTCAAAAACCTGTTTCGCTACCTCGCCATGTTCTTTTTGGCTGCGGTGAGGCACGGTGTGGTGCGCGACCTTCGCGAAAGTCTTTTTAACCGAACCATAGACTTACCCCTGGGCTATTTCAGTGAAGAGCGCAAAGGCGATTTGATAGCCCGCCTCACCAACGACGTGCAGGAGGTGAACTACAGTGTAATGAGCGGCTTGGAATTACTTTTTCGCGACCCGCTCAGCATTGTGATATCGCTGGCTGCGCTGTTTTTTATTAGTCCGCAGCTCACGCTTTTGTCGCTCGTGCTGATGCCCCTTAGTGCGCTGGCCATCGGTCGGGTGAGCAAGAGCCTGAAACGCACATCGGGCAAGGTGCAAAAGCAGTTTGGTGAGTTGGTCAATAGCATTGAGGAAGGGCTTGGTGGCGTTAAGATTATCAAGGCCTTCAACGCGCAAACCTTTATCAAAGAGCGATTCAGGGAGCAAAACAACCGCTACAACGAACTTAACGTGCGGGCTCATCGCAAACTGGATTTGGCCTCGCCGCTCAGCGAATTTCTCGGCGCGGCAGTGATGGTCACGCTGGTATGGTACGGCGGAAACCTCATTTTAAACCCCGGGGTCAAGGCGCCCATTGATGGAGGAGCATTTATCGGCTTTATTATTGTTTTTTCACAGGTGATGAGACCCGTGCAGGCCATTAGTTCAGCATATTCTAATCTTCAGAAAGGAGCAGCCGCGCTCCACAGGATTGAAGAAGTGATGCAGGCCCGCGACAGTGTTGCCGAGGCCGTGCATGCAAGGTCCATTCAGGTATTTGAGCGAAACATCGCCTATCAGGGGGTGAGTTTCGCCTACGGTAAAAAACCGGTTCTGAACGACATCCATCTCGAAATCCCTAAAGGGACCTCAGTGGCCCTGGTGGGCGAATCCGGAGCAGGCAAGAGCACGCTGGCCGATTTGCTGCCTCGTTTTTACGACCCCACGATAGGAAAAATAACCATCGACGGGCACGACATCAGCCAACTGAAAATTGCAGACCTGCGCAATCTCTTTGGAATTGTGACCCAAAACCCTATTCTTTTCAACGATTCGGTGTACAGGAACATCGCCTTCGGAATGAATGATGTGCCCATGGCCGAAATTGAGCGGGCTGCCCATATTGCCAACGCCCACGGGTTTATTGAGCAACTCGAAAACGGCTACTACACCACCATTGGCGACGGCGGCGGCAAACTAAGCGGCGGACAGCGGCAGCGATTGAGCATTGCGCGCGCCGTGCTGAAGAACCCACCCATTCTCATTCTGGATGAAGCCACTTCGTCCCTTGATACCGAGTCGGAAAAACTCGTGCAGGACGCCCTTTTCAGACTGATGGAGAACAGAACCTCGCTGATCATCGCACATCGCCTTAGCACCATTCAGCACTGCGACGAAATCATCGTGATGAAAGACGGATCCATCATTGAGCGCGGAAAACACCAGGAGTTGTACGATCGCGGCGGGGTGTACCGAAAACTTATTGAACTGCAAAGCTTTGGGTAAATGAAAGTGAGCGGTTTCAGCTTTATTCGCAACGCCGAAAAGTTTGACTACCCGATTGTTGAGGCCCTGCAATCCATTCTTCCGCTGTGCGATGATGTAGTGGTTGCCGTGGGGAAATCCAACGACAATACCCGCGATTTGGTAGCTGCGGTCAGTCCAAAAATCCGCATTGTTGATACCGAGTGGAACGACGCACTTCGCGAAGGCGGCAGGGTGCTGGCCGAAGAAACGAACAAGGCGCTGGATGCTGTTTCGGCCGACAGCGACTGGGCATTGTACATTCAGGGCGATGAGGTGCTGCACGAAAAAGACCATGCCGCCATCCTCGCGGCCATGCAGCGCTGGAAGGATGACCCGGGCGTGGAAGGTTTGCTCTTCAACTACCGACACTTTTACGGCTCCTACGATTACGTGGCCGATTCGCGCAGGTGGTATCGCCGGGAAATCCGCGCAGTGCGTCCGGAAAAGGCCATTCGCTCCTACCGCGACGCGCAGGGTTTTCGCAAAAACGGGCAAAAGCTTTGGGTGAAACCGGTCAATGCCACCGTTCACCACTACGGCTGGGTGAAGGACCCGCGTCGCCAGCAGGCCAAGCAACAGGAATTCAATAAACTCTGGCATCCCGACCATAAGGTGAAAAATATGGTAGGTGAAGCCGAAAGCTTTGATTACTCGGGCATTGAATCACTCACTCGTTTTGGGGGCAGCCACCCCGCTGTGATGAATCCCAGGCTGCAACGGCTCAACTGGAAACTTAGCTTGGATACCGAAAAGAAAAAATTCTCACTCAAAGAGCGATTCTTAAAATGGCTGGAAGATACAACAGGCTGGAGAGCAGGTGAGTACCGAAATTATCGCATTCTACGCTAAGAAAAGCAGCTATTCTTCCTCGTAGTTTACTTTGCGCTGCACAAACATGTGTATCCACAGCGAGCGACTGAGGCGGTACAGCACCGGGAGCAGCACCACTAGCAGCGTGATACCCAATACAATGGTTAGCACAGGGTTTTCGAAAAAGCTGTAGGAAATAAGCCCGATAAAATCAAAGGTATAAAGCGCCACCACCACGGCCACCCAAAGGGCCACGGTAAGAGCGTAGCTTACATAGGCAGCCCCGAAGTAAAAACCCGGTTCGCGCTGGAAATTTGCTGCGCATTGGGTGCACTTTTTCTCCATGTTCATAAACCCAGAGGCATAGGGATTTGATTTCACAAAGAGGCGCCCCTCATGACATGAAGGGCAGCGATTGGTAAGCATCGCTACAAATTTGCCGGGTGTTTTCATGCAGCAAAGATAGTGTGCTTAAAGCGATACGAAGGTAACGCGCGTTACCGTTTGGGCCGTGCATAACTTTGTGGATAATCGGTTTTAACCTGCGCCCCGACCTCCTGAGATGACTTCTTACATTTGTAAGCAATCAAAACCCGATTGCAGCGATATGATAACACTGTTTGGCCGGAAGAAACTTACGGAAAACACCATCGCAAACATCTTTGTCAACTCGCTCGTGGATTTGGTTGACAAAGGTTTTGAAGACGTAGCAGAGCTCATTCGTACAGACCCCAGTTTTGTCCGCTCTCCGCAAATTGACCCCAACAATTCCGATCCCTTTCTGCTCATACTTGTGGCCGGAAATATTTCGTACATCCCCAAGTACTTCAACAGCGGGCAGGACCGTCGTATTATTGAGCTGAGCATGGAAAAGCTGGCCAATATGTACGACATGGAAAAGTTGGAGTTTGCGACGTTGGTAAAGGAATACAAAACCCTGATGACGCGCCTTAACCACCCGTCAAAGAATACGCTCTATGCCATGTCTAAAGCGGTGTTTGCGAAATACAACCTCAACGAATTCCAGGAGGAATATTTCCGCGATCTCAATACGCCCAACCCCATTTTCCTTAAGAAAATGAATGAAATCATGGAGCATTTCATCTGGAACTGGGAAGCCTTTTTCGACAAGTATAAGGTGAGTTCCTAAGCGGCTCAGCCTTCCGCTGCCCCTGCTGCTACATCTTCTATTTCTACCTCTTCCTGTGGAAGTGCGATGTCAATGCGCGGCCCGAGAAATTTTGGCTGTGTATTCAGGATGTGCACATCGAGCCACATGCGGGTTCGGGCAAATTTCTCGCGAAGATTGGTTTTGAGTCCGTAGCTGGCATCTACATCCCTGGCATTGAAACCAATGGCATCTACTCCAATGTGGCGGGCAATGTACAGCGCCCGCTCATTGTGAAATCGCTGCGATACCACAATCACGTTGGTTTCACCAAATACCTCCTTGCAGCGAACCATTGAATCGAAGGTGCGGAAACCGGCATAATCCAGAAAAATCCTCTCAGCAGGAACGCCCATTTTCACCAGGTCGCGTTTGATGGTAGTGGGTTCGTCGTATTCCTTCACGGAGTTATCTCCACTAATCAGCAAAAACTCAACTTTTCCCGATTGATAAAGGGTCGCAGCGGCTTCCAGACGATGCCTATAGTAGAGATTCACTCCGCCCGAAACACGGTATTTGGCCGTTCCAAGCACAACTGCCAGCTTGCGAGCCGGAACCTCATCCGGAGTATTGAAGCACCGCACACACTCATGCGAAACCCGTAAATCTATCAATGCAATCAGCATCAAGGTTATCAGAACGACCTCTCCAATAGCCCATATGACGCTTTTGACTTTCTTCATTGAATGCGCAGTGCAGATTGCCGCAATATACAACGGCTGGCACGCACCTGTGAGGTATAATGCAACTATTTTTTTGATTTCAATTTGGTAATCACGACATTTACCCTTAACTTTTCCAGCCAATTACAGGCCCATGACCTCTCAGTACGCCCATACCATCGAGGCTCTATCCAGCAATGAGCGGCTTTTTACCATGCCCGTTGACAAAATTATGGCTGACCTTGGTAAACATCTGGCGGAGTGTTTAGAAGTATCGCGCGTAAACATCTGGCTGTTTAATGACCCTGAAAACTCCATTGACTGCATTGGTCACTACGATGCCCGGACTGGAGAGTTTTCGAAAGGAGACCGATTGTTTATGGGCAATATCCCTTCCTACTACAAGCACCTCAAGTCAAACAAAGCAATTGTTATTGAAGATGTCGAAACGAGTCCTGTAACATCAGAAATCAGGGATGGATATTGTGCCGAGCACGGTGTTACGGCATTACTCGATGTACCCATCAGAATGCAGGGGCGCTTGCGTGGCGTGTTGTGCTATGAGCATACCCAAGGCCCCAGAAAATGGAAAGAAGGTGAGATAGAGTTTGCCTTGTCTGTAAATCAAGTGGTTTCGCTGGCCCTCGAAACAGTGAAGCGTCGCTCCATTCAACAAGAACTGATGGAAGTGCTCAAGGAAAAAGAGCTGTTGATGAAAGAAATGCACCACCGCATCAAAAACAACCTGAGCGTGCTGGTGAGTCTGCTGCGGATGCAGGGTCGGGATAGCGAAAACCCAGAAGTACAGAGTATTCTAAGCGAATGCGAAGGTCGCATCCACTCCATGGCGCGGGTGCATGAGCAATTGTACCATTCAGGCAATTATATCAAGGTGCGGCTCGATGAATACCTCGCCAACCTGGTAAACGAGTTTAAAGATAGCATAGGTCGAATGGGCCAACACATTGAAATCAAATATGAACTCGAACCTTCATCCATAGAAACAGCGCGAGCCATAGACCTTGGGTTGATACTCATGGAAATCCTCAATAACGCATTTAAGCATGCCTTTAGGCCAGGCGATACAGGGAACCAGATTCTGGTAACTCTGGAGTCGGCAGGTGATGAACTAAGGCTTACCATAGCCGACAACGGCGTGGGGTTTGACCCGCGTTCTGTTTCGGTAAAATCACTGGGCATATCGCTTATCGAAGACCTCTCCGAACAAATCAATGCTCGTCTGGAAGTTCAGTCGCAATCCTCAGGAACCACCCATACGCTTTATATTTAGCGCATGCGATTGACCCGTGCCTTGTTGGTTTGCAGCGCACTTTTTTGGCTGGCCTGCGAATCACACTTACAGCCTGAAAACCATGTTCAAAGCGGTGCTGTTTCCACTGCGCATCCCCTTGCCACCGAGGTAGGCATCGACATCCTGCGCAAAGGAGGAAATGCCTTTGACGCGGCTGTGGCCGCGCATTACGCGCTTGCGGTGGTATATCCCGTGGCCGGAAACATTGGAGGCGGTGGCTTTGCTGTTTTCAGCACGGAACAGGGCGAAATGCGTGCGTTGGATTTCCGTGAAACCGCACCGGCAGCCGCTCATCGCAACGCCTTCCTCGATTCTTCGGGAATCTTAATGGAAGGTGCATCCCTGTTGGGGCACCGGGCAGTAGGAGTGCCCGGCTCTGTGGCGGGTATGGAATTGTTGCACAATGAGTACGGCGTGCTTCCTTTCAAAGAGGTGATTCAGCCAGCCATTGATCTTGCCCGCGAGGGGTTTTTACTCACGCCTTTCGGCGCAGATCGACTCAATCGCGCCCATGACGATATAGCCCTTGCCAATAACCACCACCCATGGCTTGTGCGTGATACGTCATGGCGCGAAGGAGAGCGTATCTATTTTAGTGATTTGGCCACCGTGCTTGAACGCATCCGCGAGCTTGGTCAGGCTGATTTTTACGAAGGTGAAACCGCAAATTTGATGGTGCGTGAAATGCAGAACGGAGGCGGTTGGATGACCCATGAGGACTTGAAAAACTATCGTCCTGTATGGCGCGAGCCAGTATCATTCCGCTACCGAAACCACGATGTGTACAGCATGCCGCCCCCAAGCAGCGGAGGTATTGCATTGGCGCAGTTGCTGATGGGAGGGTTACATTTTCCGTGGGACAGTCTTGGTCCGCACTCTGCCATGTCTATTCACCTCAAATCCGAACTGGCGCGCAGGGTGTATGCGGATCGTGCAACACATCTTGGCGACCCCGATTTTTATCCTGTTCCGGTGGATATGCTGCTCGATTCCCTGTATCTGAACGAACGGATGCGAAGTATTAACCCTGAGCGGGCCACCCCATCTTCGGATATCAAGGAGGGAGAAGTTATGCGTATTGAGAGTTTTGAAACCACACACCTGTCTGTAATAGACAACCGCGGAAACGCAGTAGCCATCACTACAACGCTCAACAGCTATTTCGGAAGTAAGGTTGTGGTAGAGGGAGGAGGGTTTTTTCTGAACAACGAAATGGACGATTTTAGCATACAGCCAGGAGTACCCAACCAGTTTGGGCTGGTTGGCGGCGACGCCAATGCCATTGAACCAGGCAAAAGAATGCTGAGCAGTATGAGTCCAACCATTGTTACGAAAAACGGAAAAGTGCGATGGGTGTTGGGCACACCGGGCGGCTCAACCATCATTACGAATGTGTACCAGGTCTTGCAGAATCTGATAGATCATGGAATGGATCTTCAGTCGGCTGTGAATGCCCCGAAAATGCATGCACAGTGGCTGCCAGATGAAATCATCCTGGAAAGAAGACTTGCGGATTCGGCTTTGATTCGGGAACTTGAAAAAACAGGACATCAGGTGCGCATCATTCAGCAAATAGGGCGTTTCAACGCCGTGGGGGTGAAGCCCAACGGGAAATTTGAAGCCGCGGCAGATACCTCCCGAACCGGTGATGCCACGGGTGTTGTATTCCGTTCGGAACACGGGTATTAACGCAGCCTCTATCCGCTTAGGGGGGTTAAAACATCGCCTCCTCCAGAATTAGGTGGGCGAAAGAAATCATCCCAACCTTTTCGTCATTCTCGATGACCGGAGCTCTCCTAATGCCGGTTCGCACCATCAGACGCACCACGTAGCGAATATCCATGTCGGCCGGAACGGTAATCACCGGCTTGGTCATGATTTCGTAGATGTTTACTGAATCGGGCGATCGGTCAGGAAGCACCACTCCGCGGATGAGATCCTGCACGGCTACAATACCGAATGCATCGTCAGCATGTCGCTTCTTCACAACGAGTACGTCCACTTTTTCGCGGCGCATCAAATCGGCGGCCTCGCGGGCGGTTGCCATTCCGTCAATAAATACTACGCGTTTGGACATTACATCACGGGCGCGTGTAATCTTTTGGTTAGGGTCATTTGAGTACATGGTCAACTAGTTTTATGAATGCTACAAATACTGGTCGCGTGCCTGGTCTTTAAATTTGTCAATCTGATCGGCAATACCTACCACTTCATCCACGGGTAGTGTAAGTGCCATGCCTACACCTGGTTCGCGAATGTTACAATGCTTTTCGAAGGCTTCAAAAATGCGACGCACGCAATGCTCTTCCACCAGAAACAGCACCACATCGGTAGGCCCTTCAATGGTGAGGCCGAAAAAAGTTTTCCGGTCTTCGCCGCCAATACCGCGGCCGGGGATAATGGTGGCGCCGGTAGCACCGGCTTCTTTTGCTGTGTCAATGACCTTTTCGGTGAGGTCTTTTTTTACGGTAACAACGATGAGTTTAAAACGCATAGCTAATTGCTTTTAGGAGTTGTAGTTGATGTCCAATGTTTAAATTGAATGTATCCAAGTGTAGTAATAATCGGAAACATACAGGCCATGGCTATTAATCCAAAGCCATCAAGTGCGGGGTTTCTGCCCGGAATTGCTCCGGAAAGCCCCAGGCCAAGTGCAACGATAATCGGAACAGTTACCGTAGATGTGGTTACGCCTCCCGAGTCATAGGCCAGAGCAACAAGCCTTTTGGGGGTCACAATGGTTTGAAGAATAACAATCACATAGCCTCCCAGAATAAAATAATAGGCCGGAATGCCCACAGCAATTCGGAATGTTCCAAGTGCCATCGCTACTGCCACACCTGAAGCAACGGAAAGGCGAAGACCCCACCGACCGATGTGCCCGGCAGAAACCTGATTGGCTTTTATGGCCACAGCAATCAGGGATGGTTCAGCAACTGAGGTTGCGAAGCCAATGGTGGCAGCAAAAATGTAAATCCAGAAATAAGATTTCCAGGTTGCCTCCTCAGCGCGCTCTATACCAATAAAATCGGGTGCTGAGAGCTGTTGGGCCATCATTTCGCCCAGAGGAAAAAGGGCCTTTTCGAGTCCCACCAGAAAAAAGGTCAAACCCAGAACCACATACACACCCCCAATAAGCACGTTTTTAAGGTTGGGAAAAGGCTCTTTAAGCACAAAAAGCTGAAAAAACACCACCAACAAAGCAATGGGCGTTACATCCATCAGTGTATCCAGCAAACTGTTCAGAAAGTCCATGTGGTACAAATTAGTATGTGGAACAAAATGAACATCTCAGAACAAAATCAGCCCGTACAGCATAACAAACATCATAGGCGCAATTGAGGCGAAGGCAATCAATCCAAAACCATCTACCATAGGGCTTCTGCCGCGAATACTTGAGGCCAGGCCAACGCCAAGCGCCGTTACCAGCGGCACCGTGATGGTTGAGGTAGTCACGCCACCGGCGTCGTAAGCAATGCCAATAATTTCTTTGGGAGCTATCAGGGTAATCAGCATCACCAAAACGTAACCGCCTATAATCAGGTAGTAAATAGGCCAGCCTTTGAGGATCCGCAATACGCCAATCAAAATGGCAAAACCAACCGAGAGCGCAACTGAAAATCGCAAACCAAAGGCATAGGAACGCATCGCTTCATCAGTCGTTCCTATTAGCTTGGCCTCAGCAGCCACGCGCGCCGCCTCGTCGGCAACCGCAATCAATGCGGGCTCTGCAATGGTGGTTGCGAAACCCAGAAAAAATGAGAAAATCAGTAGCCAAAACAGGCTTCCTTTTCTAGTGAGCGCTACCGCCATCGCTTCGCCGATGGGAAACAACCCCATTTCCAAACCTTGTACAAACAACATCAGCCCCACAATAACGAGCAAGCTGCCGAAAATGACATTTCCTACTTCGGGCAGGGGTTGTTGGATGACCAGCAACTGAAAAACGGCAACCACAAGGATAATGGGTGCAAGATCCATCACCGATTGCCAAAGTTTCTGCCCGACAAACCGAATCAACCGAACCGATTGGGTGTATTTATGAGATATATTCAAAGTGAATCGCGGTTGAGAAACAATGTTGCGGACAAAGATAGCATTGCACCTCGCTTCTGAGAAAAGGACTGAAATGGTAGGTGCAGCGAATTAGTCACTCGGAGATTTGCTCGTCTTTGCAGGCCTCATAACGAGCGGCTACCTCAGCATCATCAAGCTCAAAATCTGGAAATTTATTAGCCTCCTTTACAAAGGTGTTGGTGTAATCAATCAGTGCGTGGCAGTCGCCTTCGAGGGCGGCAATCACGCCAAGGTTCCAAAGGGCGCCGATATCTTTATGTTCGCGCCACGCTTCGTCAAACATAGATTTTGAAACTTCAAGGTCTTTCGGATTTCCCCAATACGCAAAGCGAAGATAATAGGTCCAGCCGCGATGGTACAAAAACTCGCCTCTGGTACCGGCCACTTCAAGGTTGTTTAGTGAATCCAGCAGTTGCTGATTGAAAAGCACATCGCTGGTGTCAGTCGCTCCGCACGACGACCGGTACAAATGTGCAAAATCAGCATAATTCAAAGACCGGGAAGTACTCTGATGCACCAGCGACATCAAGCACGCAATAGCCGGAATTACAAACAATTTTTTCACAGAAGACGAAGGTACATTTTTGCTTTTAGGAGCGGATCATATACCGGAGGGCACATAACAAGGCTGTCGTTCTGTTTAGGTATCTTTGCCCACCATGAAACCAGCCTACAATTCAGAATTCAAGCTTGGCGTGCTGGGCGGCGGACAGCTCGGGCGCATGCTTTTACAGGAAGCCATCAACCTGGATGTGCGTATGTTTTTTCTCGACCCCGACGCGAAAGCCCCGTGCCACCAGATTGGCCATGGTTTTACCCACGGCAGCTTTAACGACTACGACACCGTGATGGCATTTGGCAAGGACAAGGATGTTCTTACCATCGAGATAGAGCACGTAAACGCAAACGCACTCGAAGAGCTTGAGCAGCGCGGTGTTCGGGTTTATCCGCAGCCGGCTGTGGTAAGACTGATTCAGGACAAGGGTTTGCAAAAGCAATTCTACGCCGACCACAACCTACCAACCGCACCCTTTGATTTGGTAGCGAACGCTGAAGAAGTCCTCGGCCGCGCCAACCAGTTTCCGATTGTTCAAAAACTGCGCACAGGTGGCTATGATGGCCGCGGAGTGCAGATACTGCGGAACGCCGAAGATAAACATTTGATGTTTGACGCGCCCTCTGTGCTTGAAGAACTTGTGGACTTTGAGCAGGAAATCTCTGTGATTGCCGCGCGAAATGAAGCCGGTGAAGTAAAGTGTTTTCCGGCAGTGGGGATGTCCTTTAACGAAGAAGCCAATCTGGTAGAATTTCTTTATGCCCCGGCGGATATCCCCGCAGCGTTGGAGCAGGAGGCGCAGTCTCTTGCCGCACGCGTTATCGAGGCCCTGGGTATGGTGGGCTTGCTGGCGTTAGAGATGTTCGTAACCCGCGACGGAAAGCTTCTGATTAACGAAATGGCACCTCGTCCGCATAACAGCGGTCACCATACGATTGAGGCCAATATCACCTCGCAATATGCCCAGCACCTCAGATCCATTTTGGGTATGCCTTTGGGCGATACAACGCTCCGCCAACCGGCGGTTATGCTCAACCTGCTGGGTGAAAAAGGCCACACCGGTCCTGTGCACTACGAGAACCTCAACGAAGTACTGGCCATGCCGGGTACCTTTGTGCACCTTTACGGAAAAACCACCACCAAGCCATTTCGCAAAATGGGCCATGTTACAGTGGTTGCCGAAAGTGCAGAAGAAGCCCGCAATCAAGCCAAAAAAATTCAACAACTCCTGCGAGTGGTGAGCAAAGTCGCCGTGAGCAGCCAATAACGATAAAGATGGTTGGAATCATTATGGGAAGCCAGTCGGACCTGCCTGTTATGCAAGAGGCAGCCGATGTTTTGAAATCACTGGGTGTGAAACACGAAATAACCGTGGTATCGGCGCACCGAACCCCGGAACGTATGTTTGAATACGCTCAGCAGGCTTCAGGTCGCGGTATTCAGGTGATTATTGCGGGTGCTGGTGGCGCTGCCCATTTACCGGGCATGACAGCGAGCATTACCGCCCTGCCGGTGATTGGTGTTCCCATCAAATCGCGCAATTCCATTGATGGATGGGATTCTGTGCTTTCCATTTTGCAAATGCCCGCCGGTGTACCCGTAGCCACCGTGGCACTCAACGGAGGCCGCAACGCAGGAATTCTCGCCGCTCAAATTCTCGCCGCCTCGGATCAAGCACTGCTCAAACGCATCGAAGCGTTCAAAGAAGAGCTCAAGGAAAAGGTGCTTATATCGGCGCGAAACCTCGAGGGAAAGCAGTAGTTGCAGGATTTCGAAAAAGTAACTTACCACAAAGCTTCATTTACAACAATGTTTGTACTTTGGTCGGTGAACCATGAGAACACCTGTTGCCATTGTATTGCTGCTATTTCCCCTTTGGCTGAAGGCTGGAAATGAAAATCTTCCCGTTGGAGCGCGATCTTCTGCCATCGGACATGCTTCAGTGAATTTGCAGGATATTTGGGCTGCCCACCACAACCAGGCAGGTCTCGCCAACCTCGAAAAAATTGGTGGCGGAATCTATTACGAGAGCCGGTTCACGATGCGAGAGCTGAGTTTGAGAGGGGGACTTGCCGCACTTCCTACCGACATCGGAACCTTTGCCGTGAGTGTCACAACCTTTGGATACGAGCTTTACAACGAGTCTAAATTCGGACTTGCCTACGCCATGCCTCTGAGCGACAATCTCCGAATGGGGGTGCAACTCAACTACCACCACACGCACATTGCTGAGGGCATTGGCAATCTGAGCCACTTTACCGGAGAAATTGGCCTACAGGCCGATATAACCGATGAGCTGAGCATTGGAGCACATGTTTTCAATCCTACCCTTACACAAATGGCAGAGTACAACAACGAGAGAATTCCAACTGCCATCAGACTGGGAGCCCAATATCAGTTCAACGAAAACTTTTTTTTGGCTGTTGAAGGCTTTCAAAACATCTACGATCGTCCCTCCATGCGCATCGGAATGGAATACCATGTGATTGAACAACTCTACCTGCGCGGTGGCGTGGGAACCACACCCACTCTGGCAAGTTTTGGTTTTGGCCTCAAACTCAAAAACCTGTTTATTGACCTGGCGAGCAGCTATCACAGTACGCTGGGTTTCAGCCCACAGGTTAGCCTTAGCTACAATATGTTCTGACATGAGGCGCGCTGGGTTCATAGCACTGGCCGTTTTGCTGACGGGGCTGGTCAAAGCGCAGGACCCCTTTGAAAAGCTCGATAAAAGTGCCATCATTGAGCAACGCGTAGAGTTTATTTCTGAAAGCCTCACCGAAGAAACCCAGGTTGACTATGCTGAGCTGTTCGATGACCTGTGGTTGTTTATGGACAACCCCATCAACCTCAATAAAGCCACCCTCGATGATTTCAGCCGGCTTTACCTGCTTACCGACATCCAAATCAATAATCTGTATGCGCACATTGCACGCTTTGGCGACCTGCTCAACATTTACGAATTACAGGTGGTTCCGGGTTTTGATCCCCAGACTATCAAGCTTATAGCGCCTTTCATAACCGTGCGTGAACGAGGTGAATTACGCGCCACCCCGCTGAAGAAAATGTTGAAAGAGGGCCAGCACGACATGATTGTGCGGTACCGACGCATTCTGGAGGAACAGCGCGGTTATTCAGACATCACGGAAGAGGAGTTGGAGCAAAACCCCAATGCCCGTTATCTGGGAAGTCCTGACCATCTATATGCACGTTACCGCTATACCTATGGCAACAAATTGTCCTATGGATTTGTAGCCGAAAAAGACCCGGGCGAAGAGTTTTTTCGGGGTTCACAGGCGCCCAATCTCAATCCGCGTGAGTTCCGGTCAGGTTTTGATTTTTTGAGCGGACATGTATTTCTCAACAATCAAAAGGGAACCGTGCGCAAACTCGCTATCGGCGATTATCAGGCGCAATTCGGACAAGGACTTACCTTTTGGAGTGGATTTGCCTTTTCTAACAAATCGGCCTTTTCGCTCAACATAAAACGCAGTGCCCGTGGATTGTCTCCCTATACCGGGGTAAACGAAAACCTCTTTATGCGCGGCGCCGCGGCAACCATCGGGTTCGGAAAGGTAGAAATAACACCCTTTGTATCTTACAAGGGTATTGACGCCTCTGTTATCCAAACACCTGATACACTTTCTGAAGGTGAAAGTCTTGTTGCCATCTCAGCCTTTCAGCAATCCGGATTTCACCGTACCCCTCGCGAGCTGGCCGGACGCCGTGCTGTTAACGAACTCATCACCGGTACAAATGTGGCATACCGTGCAAAGAACCTCCAAATTGGCCTTACCGGAGCACGCGTTGCTTACGACGGAATGGTTGATAGAAACCTGCAGATTTACAATCAGTTTGATCTTAATACCAACGAAAATGTAAACGTGGGGCTGGATTACAACTACGTTTGGCGAAACATCAACTTTTTTGGTGAGGCTGCCGTGAGTCAAAACGGTGGCAAAGCCATGCTGAACGGGGCCATGATCGCCATTGACCCGCGCGTATCGCTCTCGGTTTTACACCGAACCTATGAGCGCAATTACCAGAATAATTTTGCCACGGCAATCGGAGAATCCACCCGAAACGCAAACGAAAACGGTATTTACATGGGCCTGGAAATTAACCCAAACCGCCGTTGGCGTATCAATGCCTTTTTTGACCAGTTCTGGTTTCCGTGGTTGAGATACCAGGTAGACCAGCCCTCCACCAGCGGAGTTGACCATCTGCTTCAGGTGACCTATCGGCCCTCACGCCGGCTTCAAATGTACGCCCGATGGAGACGCCGGGTAAGACCGCGCAATGCACCACTGGACGTGCCCATCCGTTTTGCTGAAGAAACTGAACTGCACAACGGACGTGTTGATCTGGTATACCAGGTTACCGATGCGATTAAAATCAGATCGAGGTTGGAGCTCTCTCATTTTCAGCGTGAAGAACTGGAGCCCGAGCGAGGCGTAATGCTATACCAGGACGTGATTTACAAGAAGTTGAATTCTCCGCTCACCCTCTCATTGCGATATGCCATCTTTAATGCAGAATCTTGGAATGCAAGAATGTATGCTTTCGAAAGCCAGGTGTTGTACTTCTACGCCATCCCGCCCTACCAGGGGCGCGGTAGCAGAATGTATTGTTTGGCGCAATACAAGCTAACCCGCGGCATCGATATCTGGCTGCGCTATGCCGTGTGGTTTTATACCGACCGCGATCAGATTGGAACCGGACTGGAGCAAATCAACGGCTCTACAAGGTCGGAAGTGATTGCACAAGTCAGGTTTAAGTTTTAATCACAACCCTTCACCCGAAAAGGTGATTTCGAAACCTGAAAAAAGCATTTCCTTTGCAATCCTTATATTCCACTCAAAAACGCGTCATGAAAATAAAGTACTCCGATCTCATCAATCAAACCTTCGATTTTCCGCAGGAGGAATTTGAACTGGTTGACGGTCACCTCGAGTTTCACGGCATACCGCTTTACGAAATGGTAGAGAAATACGGCTCACCGCTGAAATTTAACTATTTGCCCAAAATAACCGAAAACATTCAGTTGGCTTTGGGGTGGTTCAAAGAGGCCATGATGCGCAACCACTACAAGGGGAAGTACTACTACTGCTACTGTACCAAGAGCTCACATTTCAGTTTTGTGATTGACGAGGTGCTGAAGAACAATGTGCATCTTGAGGCTTCGTCGGCTTTTGATATGGACATCTTTCGGAACCTGTTTTTGCAGGGCAAAATCAACAAGTCAAAGCATATATCCTGCAATGGTTTTAAACCGGCTGCCTACCTCGATAAGATTGCCGACCTGGTGAACGACGGCTTCGAAAACGTGGTTCCCATTATTGATAATGAATGGGAAGTGTTTGAACTGCTCAATCGCATTGAGGGTAATTTCAAAATGGGAATACGTATTGCGTCAGAAGAGGAGCCCAAGTTTGAATTCTATACCAGCCGATTGGGAATCAAGTATAAGGATATTGTTCCGCTCTACAGAAATCATTTGAGCAAGGAGCCGCGCATTAAGCTGGAAATGCTCCACTTTTTTGTGAACACCGGCATTCGCGATACAGCCTACTACTGGAGCGAGTTGAACAAGTGCCTGCAGGTGTATTGCCAGTTGAAAAAAGTTTGTCCCGATTTAAAGGCCCTGAACATCGGAGGGGGTTTTCCTATCAAGAACTCACTCGCCTATGAGTTTGACTATCAATACATGGCTGAGGAAATCATCTTTCAAATTAAGTCCGTTTGTGAAGCAGAAGGTGTACCTGAGCCCGATATCTACACTGAGTTTGGCTCGTTTACCGTGGGTGAAAGCGGAGGTGCCATATTTTCGGTGATGAAGCAAAAGCAGCAGAACGACAAGGAAAAATGGTCGATGATTGACAGCTCGTTCATGACCACCCTGCCTGATTCGTGGGCCATCAGCAAGCGCTTTGTGATGCTTCCCATTAACCGGTGGGATAAAGAATATGAGCGTGTGCTGCTTGGCGGAATGACTTGCGACAGTGATGATTACTACAACAGTGAGCAGCACAGCAACGCGATTTTTCTGCCCAAGTTCGACCCCCGCCAGCGGCAGTACATTGGTTTCTTTAACACAGGAGCCTATCAGGACAGTTTGGGTGGATTTGGCGGTTTGCAGCACTGCCTGCTTCCTTGCCCCAAGCATATTGTGATTGACCGCGATGAGGACGACAACCTGACCTACACAGTGTTTGCCGAAGAACAAAGCTCTGACCAAATGTTGAGGCTGCTTGGCTATCCTGTAGATAAGCATCCCGAAAAAATCAACGGAAAGGCAAAACCTGCCCCCAGAAAACGAACGACAAAAACCAAAACGGCATGAGTAAGCCCATTTCAGAATTCATCGAAAATCATTTTCTACACTTTAACGCGGCGGCGCTTGTTGACGCGTCGAAAGGTTATGTTGCCCACCTCGAAAAAGGAGGCAAAATGATGGTAACCCTGGCCGGTGCTATGAGCACCGCCGAATTGGGAAAAGTACTCGCCGAAATGATTAGACAGGGCAAGGTTGATATTATTTCGTGCACCGGTGCCAACCTCGAAGAAGACCTCATGAACCTGGTTGCGCACAGCCACTACGAGCGCGTACCCAACTATCGCGACCTTACCCCGCAGGACGAATGGGATTTGTTGGAAAAGGGCCTCAACCGTGTAACCGACACCTGCATTCCCGAAGAGGAAGCCTTCAGAAGATTGCAAAAACACATTCACGAAATCTGGAAAAAAGCCGATGACGCCGGCGAGCGCTACTTTCCGCACGAATACATGTACAAAATGTTGCTATCGGGTGTTTTGGAGCAGTACTACGAAATAGATCCAAAAAACTCGTGGATGCTTGCTGCCGCCGAGAAAAACCTGCCCATAGTGGTACCCGGTTGGGAAGACAGCACCATGGGAAACATCTTCGCGTCATACTGCATCAAGGGCGAGTTGAAGCCCTCCACGATGAAATCGGGTATTGAGTACATGACTTTTCTGGCCGATTGGTACGTGAAAAACAGCGGTGGTGCCGGTGTGGGTTTTTACCAGATTGGCGGTGGTATTGCAGGCGATTTCCCGATTTGCGTGGTGCCCATGTTGTACCAGGATATGGAAATGGAAGATATTCCGTTTTGGGCCTATTTCTGCCAGATTTCCGACTCAACCACCAGCTATGGCTCTTACTCGGGCGCGGTGCCCAATGAAAAAATCACCTGGGGTAAGCTCGATATCCACACACCCAAGTACATCATTGAAAGCGACGCCACCATCGTGGCGCCGCTGATGTTTGCGTGGATTTTGGGGTGGTAGGACTTTGTGCTGCATCGGGTAAGCAAGAAACTGAAGCTCGACCCGCCATTTCCTGTTAAGCGCAGAGATGGTCATGTTTTGGAAACACATCATTTCAAAATCCCAAATTGATATAACCCATAAAAACTGAGCGTTGCGGGTGAAATTCTACCCCATTATGGTTGCACCTTTATCTTGATTGCCTTGTCTTTTGAAATATGACCCTTTCAGTGTCGTTGTCAGAGGGTAATGCGTATTGGTGATTCTGTCGGAGTGATGGATAATGAAATTTTTGCTCATACAATCATGAAAACGGACGTTCGGCGTAGCTTCTCGACACGACACGGCCACACAAGCTCTTTGCTGATTGCAAAAATCAGGGTTAATCAACCAAACCGGTTTAAATGCCTGTTAACATTTAGGCATTGTACTTTTGCCCAACACACCAGGAAGTCACGCTGAACTTCAAAAGCGTTCCCTTGTTGTCTCAAAAATCGCGCATGCGTCAGCACTATACCATAGAAACTACCATCGCCGAAGAACTCGCTATACGCGACGCCCGACTTGCACGCGTAATGGAGCAATGTGGCACTATTACCTTTCCGGTTTATCCGGATCCGTTTTACTCTCTGGTGATGTCAGTTGTGTATCAGCAACTGAGTTTTAAAGGCGCCGAGACCATTTTTAACCGCTTGATTCACGCGGCAGGCTATCCGCTGGAGCCGCAGGTTTTGAGCGAAATGATGGAAGAAGATTTTAGGGGCCTGGGTATATCGCGACAAAAAGCGGGGTATATTCACGACATCTGCCGGCATTTCCTGGCCAACCCCGACCGTTTTCACACCTTGCACCTGCAACCCGACGATGAGGTGATTGCTTCGCTCACCGAAATCAAAGGGATTGGTCTTTGGTCGGCTCAAATGTTTTTAATGTTTACGCTGATTCGCCCGGACGTTTTTCCGGTGGGTGATTTGGGCATCCGCAAAGCCATGCAGCGCCAATTCGGACTGAGTTCAGCTGCGCCCCTGAAAGAGTATTCCGAATATGCAGAGCGGTGGAGCCCCTACCGAAGTTTTGCGTGTCACTTTTTGTGGCACTCGCATGATAAATAGCTGTTAAGCCTGCGGGTTTTGCTCTGCATGCTTCTCAATGTAGCTCTGCATGCTGTGAATCCACTCCTGTTCGTCGGCGCTCAATTGAGGTTTCTCCTTCAAGCAATGAAATATGCGGTTAAACAGCCGGATGGCATCGTGGTACTTTTCGCGTTCTTCAACCAGTTGTATGATGGCGCGGTTTGACTGGAATTCGTTCATAGCTGTGGATTTTCGTCTGTGTCGGAAGGTTCGTCTTCGTCGTTCAACGTAAAACCACTGTGTTGGGTTTCAGTTTGTATTTTCGACATCTTTCCGAGCAGCACCACATCTATAGCTGTATGTGCGGCCATGGCTGTGTACAAGCCGAACCACTCTGTTTGGTATCCTATAAGTCCAATCACCAGGGTCATATAAAGGCCGTAAACGAAAACCCTTTTATCCATAGGGTTGAGGTACCCGTGAATGGCCACAAACAACACGGCGGTAATCCAAATTCCGAGGTATGGCTGGATCACCCCACGAAACAAGATTTCTTCACCAATTCCGGCACAAAGCGAGATATACACCACCTGCCATGGTTTTAGGCGAAACTTCCCTATGAATCCGGCGTATTTTTCGCGCAACGGGGTCATCCATGCACTCTGAATCATGCGCCAGGCCATAAAACCCGCTGCTGTTCCAGTTAAAAGACCAATTCCAAGCTGCTGCCAGAGCGGAGAGGTAATCGCAAAGAGCGAATAGAAATCAGGGCCTCCGGCAACGAGCAGAATAATCCAGCCAATGAGCGGAAAACCCAGCAGGGTGAGGGTGGCGAGATGTAGGATATTGTTTCTCATGTGCCGGTCAAAAATAGCTAATCGGGGTAGTGCGAATAAAAAAAACTGCCCCGATTTTGGCGAGGCAGTTTCATTTACAACCAGAAATGGTTTTTACAGCTTTTTAATCTGGTGTTCGCTTACCCATTTGGTGCCAAATACTTTTTTGTCGTACTTAACGTGGTATTTGTTCTCGCCGACCTCAATGATGGTGGCGGGTTCGGGAATCATACCGTATTCAGCTTCAACCCGGTCACCTACCTTAAACTTGGTGAGCGGTGCTTTGGGAGTTTCGGCAGCAGCTTTGGCGTAGTCTTTCAGCCGGTCAATGGTTACCCATTCATCCCATGAATCGCTCCAGCCATCGTAGGTGATGTAGTAGGTTCCTTCGGATGCGTTTACTTTAAGAATGGTGGCATCGTACCAGCTTCCGTTGTGTTCCACTTTTACTTTTTCGTTCACCTTTTGGGCTGATGCGCTCAGTGCGAAAAGGGCCACAAAGGTCATTAGGAGAGTTGATTTTTTCATGATTCAATTGATTTGTTGTTTGGAATTTGACGCTTTCAAAAGTTGTACCAATTTCAATTGTTCGTTAAGCAATGTTAAGAACGGGTTTGCTGCAAGGCAATGAGCCTTCAAAGCGCCAACGATTTTGTAACTTGCACAAAATCCCGAAAAGACAGAATGATCATGACATTGAAAAGTAAGCATTTCATTGGTTCAACGATTGTCGTTGCCCTCACTATTTTTCTTCAAGCAACTTCTTTTGCCCAGGCTTTACCGCAACAGCAACAGCAGGCTCTTCCTCAAACCGATTACTCCGATTCTCAGCTTGAGCGCTTTGTAGATGCCAGCGTGAAAATCAACGAAATTCAGCAAGGAGCACAAGTAGAAATGGTTGAGATTATCGAAGGTCAAGGTCTTGATGTAGAGACGTTCAATGAAATGGCCTCTCAGCAACGCAGTCCCAATCCGGAGGCGATGAGCGTGAGCGACGAAGACAAAATGGCGTTTGGTCAGGCCATGCAGCAGATTCAGGCATTGCAACTGGAACTGCAGCAGGAAATGGAAACAGCCATCATTGCCAGTGATTTGCAATTGGAAGAGTATAACCAGATTATGCAGGCCTATCAGCAAGACCCGGAACTTCAGCAGAAAGTGCATTCCATGATGCAACGGTAGCTCCGAGTATTACACAGCCACTCAACACGGTCATGATGCATTTCCCCACCGTGAGGGAATTCCGTGAATACCCTAAAACTGATATTGAAGATTCAGCATCAGGTTCCTTCCCGGGTGTGTTACGTTAAACGCCCGGAGGATGGAAACGTGATCTACATAGGTTTGGTTGAAAAGGTTTAAAGCCTGCAAGCCAACGCGCACAGAGGATGTTCCTCCCAAATCAAAACGATGGCTTATGGCAATATCTGCCAGTGCATAGCCCGCTGTTCGCTCCTCGCCGAGCCCAGGCAGGTTTTGATCACTCACCATTCTGAGCGTACCTGAAAGTTGAAGTTGCTTTTCTGCGAATGGCATCGTTGAAACCCGAAGTAATGCCCGGTCGGCAGGAATGAAAGTAAGTGGGCGCTCATTTTCCAGGTCGAGGCCTCGCACCAAACTTCCGTGGGCCAGAATTTCGAGACGATTGTTTTGCATAGGGCGATAGCTCAACTGGAATTCACCGCCGTACAGAAAGGCATCCGTTTGCAGAAAAGCCCATATTTCCAAGTTATTGTCATTGGGGGCCGGTTCGCCGGTTCCGGCAAAATACAGGAATTGGTCAACGTAGTTTCCGAAAACCGTGAGTTGTGCATTTACAGGGCCTTTGGAAACATTCCATGCTAAATCGGCCTGTAAACTTTGTTCGCGGTTAAAGGTGGCATCCCCCACTTCAAAGCGGTTGGTTCCGGGGTGCGGACCGTTGGAAAAAAGCTCGGCGAGGTCGGGGGAGCGGAAACCGGTGCTGAGGTTAAGCTTGAACGCCTGGAAAGCCCCAACCGACTGATGAAGTCCCAAAGAACCCGTCCAGCCGCTGAAATACCGACTTAGTTTAGCATCTGCCGGACTTCCTGGAAGCTCATAGCCGTAATCCAGAATATGGGGTGCCGTTGCATCAGCCCTCACTTGCCTGTAATCATAACGCAAACCTCCCTGCAGCAATGTTTTGCCTAATTGGAGGTGCCCCAGGTAGTAAACGCCGATTTCATCATGACGTGCATCTGGTATGAGTATTTCCTCGGCTTCCTCTTTGTTTCTATTGTACAAATGTGAGCCCTGAGCGCCCAGTGTGTTTTCCAGACTTGAGGTTGTGCGATGTGATACGCGTGCGTTGTAGAACATGTGGGTTTGAAACAGACCAAGATCCACCTCGTCGAATTCATCCTCAATTTCCTCTCTGTCGTTGATGTGATAGCTGAAGTGTAGGGTAGTGGTCCAGCGATTGTGCACGGTGCTTTGGCTGTATGACAGGATGTGATCCTGCACTTTTTGAAAAGGTAGTTGCATGGCGCGGTCAAAGCGGGTGGTCGCCAGACTTTCATCGTCGTCCATTTCGTCGTCCTCTATTATGCCCAGTTGCTGGTTGTGGAAGGTGTAGCTCAACTTATTTCGGAAGTTCTTCTTTTTGATTCCGAGGTGAATGCGCCCCGTTTCTGAGCGAAACCTCGAGTTGCCAATCACGCGGTTGTTTCCATCCACATAGTCGGCGTGGTTTTCAATGGCACCATCTGCAGCGATAAAAAATCCATTGTCAAATGACTTGCCCAAGGATACGTATGGCCGATATCCTCCTGATACACTGTTAAAAGTAGCTCCCGCCTGACCGGTAAGTCGGGTGCTTTCCAGATAGCGCTCGTCGTCACGTACCATAATGACCCCGCCAATGGCTCCGGAGCCGTATAAAATGGAAGCGGGACCTTTGATGACCTCTGTGCTTCGCACACCCAAATCATTCACGCCCAAACCGTGGTCAGCACCCCATGCATGATTTTCGAGTTTGTTGCCTTGGTAAATCGTTACTACCCTGGAAAAGCCCAGGCCTCGTATGATGGGCTTTACGATACCGTGCCCCATTTCTGCCCCTGTAATGCCTGGCGCTTCAGTGAGTTGTCCCATTAATCCCGATGGACTCCCTTTGCGCTCAATGACGTCGGCTCTAATGGTTTCCATACTGTATGGCGACCAGTTTTGCAATCCGGTTTGCTCATCCACAATTTCTACCTCGCGCAAGTATTGGTGAGCAGGTTGCAAATGAAAATTGCGCTCAATGGTGCTGCCAGCCGGCACTATGAGCGAATCTGAAAAAGGTGCAAACCCAAGACAGCGAAGTTCAATTTTGTATCGTCCTTCTTCAAGATTATCTAATCGCCATTGACCGTCCTGACCAGAAGTAGCAGAATGATTGCCTGGTTGAAGGGTTACAAAGACGAAAGGCACAGGCTTCCCCTCGCTGAACACAAAACTCCTTATAGTGGATTGCGCTACAGAGTAATTGCCAATAAGCATCAATGCCGCAGTGAGGAATGAAATGGCTGCAGCTGTACATGTTTTCTTCATGATTCTTGCGGTTGGAATTTGTGCAAAGGTAAAAGAAAAATTAGATTAGACTAAAAATATTATTTCCCGCCGCAAATAGGAATCCCGATCAAAAAAAAGCTGGCGAGTGTTGCCAGCTTTCAAGAGAATTAAATGGGATTATTTACAGTGTGTTTCAATCAGAGCATCTACTTCACCGTCGTCGTAGAGTTCGTTGTACCCGTATTTCAGGGATTTCTTCAGGTCGCTGCACGCACGATTTATTCTACCTTCTGTGGCAATGGTTATCAGAGCCCGCACCTTGAGTGCAAAAGGATTGGCCGGCATATTTTTAATGGATCGGTTAACTGTTTTGAGGGCCTCGTCGTAGTCTTCAAGTTTGAAGAGTGCGTAGGCCTTATTGGCGAGGGCGATGGGTTGTTGCGGGTCATATTTCAGGGCCTCATCGGAGTAGGATAGCGATTCGAGGAACATTCCGATGCGCGCGTAAATGTAACCCACATTGATGTAGGTATCCATGATGTATGGGTTGAGCGCTAAAAGTATTTGGAGGTAGTGCGCAGCTTGTTTCTTGTCGCCCAATTCATACAGAACCAGGGCCATGTTTTCCAGGGCTTCTGCATTGGCAGTGTCCACAGCCAGTGCTTTTTCATAGTTTTCGGAGCTGCGTTGAAAGTCACGAAGCAAGCGAAAAGCATCACCCCTGGCAATTTGGGCCTCGGCAACTTGTTTGGCTGTCATCTCAAGTGCCTCGGCATTTTGAATGTAAACCAGTGCAGAATCCGGAAGTTTGTTATAGTTGAAATACTGCGCTTTCAAAAGGTGCATTTTAGGATTGCCGGGTTCAAGCTTTACTGCTTCATTGATGTCCGTAATGGCTCTTCGGTCGCGCCCCAAAAGTAAATTCAATGTGCCCCTGCTGTAGTAATAGAGTGCGTTACCGGGGTCGGCTGCGATGGCCTTTCCGTAAAGGTTTTCTGCTTTATTCCAGTTCTGCTCTTTTTCTGCCTTGCGAGCTTCACCGAAAAAGCGCATGGCTTCATTATTATCCTGTGCACTACTGTTTGAGGTAAAAATCAAAGAGGCAACAACGGCAACAAATACCAACAGAGAGAAGTGTTTTGTCATGGCAATCAGATTCTGCAATGTGTTAAGCGGTTCAATGATACGACATACTGAGCGAATTGTTATCACCGAATTACAGAAATGGTGCCATTCTGCTCTACAACCTTGCCTTGAATGGTTCGGCCTTTGAACTTGTACACAAAGGTTTCGCTGCTGCTGTAGTAGTTGGATCCGCCGATGCTTCCATTCCATTTATTACCCTTCATATCTGCAGAGTAAAACACCATTTGGCCATTGCGGGAAAAAATCCACAATTCCGTTTCCGCGAAGTTTCCGGCGTGTACTTCAAAGAGGTCGTTAATACCATCCTCGTTGGGTGTAAAGGCATTGGGGATAAACAGCGTATGGCTGCAGTCTTCGGTTTCGAGCCATATATCCAGCTCTGCCGTGCCGCACATGTTCTCGGCAGTGATGGTGTAGAGCCCCGGTTCGCGAAGGGTAGTACTCGCTGTTTCCGGTCCGTGCGACCAGCTAATCTCATCTGCCTCTTGCACCCAGGGCGAAATCTGAAGGCGCTCACCGTCGCAAATTTCGTAGAAGGTTTCACTCAATGCAATGGTGGGCTCGGGCTGAAGCCATACATAGGTGCTCGCTGAGGATGGGCATCCATTGTGCATCACTTCCACACTAAGGACGCCTTCATCCTCCGCATTGGCCACGGCTCCCTGTTGCCCGTTCGACCAATTGAAACTCTGTGCCTGACTCACGCCCGAAGGAATTTCCAGCGGAAACGTACATGCCATCACCGAGTCGGGCAATTGGGCTGATTGATACGAAATCTGATTGATCACAACTGTGCGGGTGCCCTCACAGCCCTCGGTAGATGCAGTAAGTTGGTACGCACCCGGGGATGGAATTTCGGTAAACGACTGCGTACTTCCTGTGCTCCATAAATAAGTTTCCGCTTCTACATTACTTTCAAAAGTGATTGGAAAGGAGCACACCGCTGTATCCGGAATCATGTTGAAGGTAAAGGTGTTTTCAATAAGAACATAGGTTGAGTCCATCGCCACACATCCATTTTGTTCGTAGGTCAGAAACACCCATCCTGTTTCTTCCACATCAATAGTAGGGGTTTGGTGACCGGTTGACCACGAGTAAGTTGCATTGGTAACGTTAGCGCTTATGTTCACCGGAGGAAGACAAGCTTCCAGCGAATCCGGAAGGTTGGCGGGCTCGGGCGCGATGAGATTCACCACAAGCTGATCCGAGCTTTCGCAACCGTTTTGAACCACTGTAACGCTGTATGAACCGGGTGCATTGACCTCGATAGAAGCCGTGTTTTCGCCGGTACTCCATTGGTAGGTGGCATTGGCGATACCGGTTTCAAGTAGCACAGGCCACTCGCAAACATTGAGGTCCGGTCCCAAATCAACAGGTTCAAAGTCAACAAGAGATACCTGTGTGGTCGCCGTGGCTTCACACAATCCTGCGGCTACCGTAACGGTATATGCTCCGGGCTGGTTAATCATCGGAGAGGCATCTTCCGAGCCATTGCTCCATAAATAGCTTTCGGCATTGGGGTGCTCAAATTCAATCTGGAAGGGAAATGCGCAGGTTTCAAAATTTGCAGGCAAATCCAGTTCAAAGGGAGGGACTACTATTACGACCACACTGTCGGTAGATATACAACCTGTTCCGCCTGAGTCGGCAGCTAGATAAAAGGTGTGGGTGATGGGGTTATTTCCTTCATTGATGAGGGTAACCGTGGGGTTTGCAATTTGCGTGCTGCTTAAAGCCGGGTGGGCTTCCCAGGTGTAGCTTACGTTGGAAACCGGCTCCTCACCCAAAGTATAGGTGTCGCCCGAACAGATGGTGGCGCTTTCTCCGGCATTGGCTTCAAACGTGTTTTCAAGCGGAATGCAGCCTTGAAAACTCAGGCCGTCGAGCCCAAAATCATTTCCGTGATTCACGCCGTTCATGCCCACAATACAAATCAAAGCCTGAGCTACCCCGGGAGGAGCCGTCCACGTTACGCTGTGCTGATCCCAAAAGTTAAGTGTTGTAGGGGCTGTGTACTGCGGTCCGACATCGGTTCCGTTGATGCGAACCTGTAGAATGCCGGGGTTGTCGGTAACAACAGACTGCACGTGCATCGTAAAGGTATAGACCCCGCCGGGTGTTACCGGTACCATTTGACACCAGATGTTTTGATTGGTAATGTTGTGCCCGTTTATCACCATGAAATTGCTTCCCGGAGTGGGAAACAAGCCCTGACCTGTAAAATCCCAGTGGAACGAGCTCGCGCTTGGGCCAATCTGATAAGTGCCAGGGTTCCATAGCGGAGGAAGTCCACCTCCCGGGTTGGGGTTGCCGTTGTAATCAGAGGTGAAGCCTACATCTCCTTCGGTAAAATCACCATTGAAGATGAGCTCGCCGGTTGCTGTTTCGCAGGCCGGACATTGCCCAAAACTGCCAAAGGCAATAAGTGAGGTGGTTAGCAGTAATGTTAAGCGAATCAATGAGGAAGTCATTCTACACAAGTCTTTCTTGCAGGTTAAAATAAAAAGATGAGGCACCGCGCGAAAATCAACAACAATGCCGGTATTAAATGGTTTCGCGTGGTTGACGTTAGGAATTCATTCAGGTTGAACAGAGAATGAAATTTTTCTCGTTTTTTTTAACCTTCAGTGAGTTTGGCGTGAAAACTCACCTACCCAAATCGAAGCCAAACCCGGGTTTAGGGCTTACCGAGAAATCAGTAAATTGCTCTTTCTGAAAAGCAAAGTATCCGGCCGCGCCAATCATGGCAGCATTGTCTGTGCAGTATTCAAATTTCGGGATGTACACTTTCCAACCATGCCTTTCCTGCATGGAGAGCATGGTATTGCGCAATTCACTGTTGGCCGAAACACCGCCCGCGATGGCTATGTGCCGAATGTTTTCGCGTTCAGCAGCCTTTTTCAGTTTGCTCATCAAAAAACTCACGATGGCCCGTTGATAGCCCGCGCAGATGTCGTTGAGGTTATTTTGAATAAAGTCGGGTTCTTCAGCTTGCCGGTCGCGAAGAAAGTAGAGTAAGGAGGTTTTAAGCCCGCTGAAACTGTAATCCAGTCCTTTTACAGCTGGGTGCGGAAATGAAAACCTCTCAGGGTTTCCTTCGCGAGCCAGCTTATCTACCAGCGGACCGCCCGGGTAGGGGAGCCCCAGCACCTTGGCTGCTTTGTCAAAGGCCTCGCCCGCCGCATCGTCAATGGTTTGCCCCAGTATGGTCATATCGTGCGCACTGTCTATCCGCACAATTTGGGTATGACCTCCTGAAACAGTGAGGCATAAAAAGGGAAACTCCGGTTTTTCAGGACCGGCATCGTCAATGAAATGCGCCAGAATGTGGGCCCGCATGTGATGCACTTCGAGCATGGGTATCTTCCAGGCCAATGCCAGCGATTTGGCAAAGGCTACCCCTACGTGCAAACTTCCCATCAGTCCGGGCCCCACGGTAAAGGCAATGGCGCTCAGGTGGCTGTGTTCAATTCCGGCGCGACGAATGGCCGCATCTACCACCGGAACAATGTGTTGTTGGTGCGCTCTGGACGCCAGCTCGGGCACCACCCCGCCAAATTCTCGGTGTACCTCCTGGTTGGCCACTACATTGGCCAATACCTTTGTGTTTTGCAGCACAGCCGCCGAGGTATCATCGCACGATGATTCAATGGCCAGTATAAATGTATCGTTGCTTTTCATGAAGGAGCTTGAGTGTAGCACTATATTTGCTGAAATACGGCAAAAATAAGCAAGTTGTACCATCGTTTAACTTCCGATTATTAGAACATTCTTTCGCATACTGCTATGGTCTGCCATTGGGTTGTTGCTGTTGGGATATTCTCTCAACGTTGCGCTTCGATTGCCTGTGGTGCAAACATTTGTGACCGCCAAAGTGGCTACGTGGTTGGGCAATCAGCTCGGTACACGCATTGAAGTACAAGCCGTGCATTTCGAATTCTTCGACACTTTTACCCTCAAGGGGTTGTACATTGAAGATCAGCAAGGCGATACCTTGCTCTACACCGAGCGGCTGAGGCTCAATCTCGAAATTTTGCGGTTCAGAACCGAGGTGGCAGAGTTTGACTTGATTCAGTTCGACCGGCCGGTTTTTTACCTTGAAATCAACGAAGATTCAGTGGGAGGCACGAACCTCGATTTTATCGTGAATTATTTTCGGCCGGCGCAGCCCGATACTATGGATAAACCCCACTGGTCGCTCTATACGGACGATCTAAGAATCAATGACGCTCACTTCAGGCTGCGCAAACGGGGAGCAGACCATAAAGAATTCGGAATGGATTTCGAAAACCTCGATGTGCACGATATCCAATTGCGCTTCGAAAAAGTTGAATGGCTGGCCGATACACTCTACGCGGATGTGCAGCACATTACACTGAAAGAGCAAAGTGGTTTTGTAATTAATGAGTTGCAGGGTTTGCTCAAGCTTTCCTCCGGCGGACTCGAGTTTCAAAACCTCATGTTGGAAACGCCCAACTCGGAGCTAAAAGGAGAGCTGAGTTTTCACCACAACAACTTCAGAGCCTACCGGCAGTTTGTAGATTCGGTTAGAATTCGTTCGCGTTTTGAAGGAAGTGTTTTGGGGTTCAGGGATGTGAGCTACTTCGCCCCCGGGCTGGAAGGCTTTCGGCAGCAAATTGGGGTGGACGGACGCATCCGCGGCTCCATTTCCAATCTCAAAGGCACCGGAATGAAAATTCACCTGGGAGACGACTCCTATTTTCTTGGGAACTGTGATTTAATAGGTCTGCCCAATGTGCAGTCAACCTACATGAACCTGGATGTGCGCAAGGTATTGCTGACCTACACCGATTTGCAGCAAATTCAAATTCCGCCTTTTAAGGACCTGCGATACCTTACCGTACCTGATGAATTTAAAACATTGGGAACGATGCGTTTTAACGGACAATTCACGGGCTTTTTCAACAGCTTTGTGGCTTTTGGGAACCTCAGAACCGACATCGGAAACCTGGGGCTTGACCTTGGCATTGAACAACCGGAAACTGCCGGCGAAGCGGCCTATTCCGGCTTGTTGGTGAGTGACCAGTTTGATTTTGGGCGCTTTTTCGGGATGGAAGATCTGGGCAGGGTAGCAGCCAATGTTGAAGTGAAAGGAAGCGGATTTTCGCTCGATAATGTCAATGCTGAAGTTCGGGGAAAAATCGACCAGCTTGTTTTCAGGGATTACTCCTACGAGGATATCTCGGTCGGCGCGCAACTTGAGCGCAACCTCTTTAACGGAAAAATGAGCATCAACGACCGCAACATCAGCCTCGATTTTGATGGTTTGATTGATCTTCGGGCCGATACAGCGCAACTGGATTTTGTGAGCAACATCTTCCACATGGATTTTGGCGCGCTGAACTTGCTTCCGCTCAAGCAGTATTCCAGCCTTACCACGCGTCTGGAAGTGGGGATTCAAGCCGTGAACGTGAACCAGTTCAAGGGCGAAGCCACGGCGATTTCAACCCTGCTTTGCATCGGTCAGGAAGACGACGACGAACACGAATTTGACCTAGGTGATGTATGGCTTTCATCGGCACGTGAGGCTGATCGCGGACGGGTCTTGCTGCAGTCAGCCGTGGCAGATGCCGAAATTGTGGGCAAATTTCAGGTGCAAACCCTTGCCAACAGCTTTCTCTCAGTAGTTCACTCAGCATTGCCTGCGCTGTTTGAAAATCGCGATACCCCGTGGGAAGTCGCCGAGCAGCGTTTCGATTACTCTGTAGTAGTGAAAGATTTCTCCATGGTGAGCGACTGGCTCTTGCCCGCCCTCGGAATGAATGAAGGCGCCACCTTTGAGGGAGTCTATGATTCCAAGCGAATGTTCTTTCAAATCAGCTCACAAATTCCCGAGCTTCGAACAGGCGGGGTGCGCTTCAAAAATTTCACCTTCGACGCCGAAAACAACAACGGTATTCTTGTGGCCGAAGCCGCAGCAGAAGCATTGCCCTTTAGCGATAGCCTGCACTTTGAACACCTCGACCTGCGCCTCAAAGCACAGCAAGACCAGTTTGACGCCGACTTTTTCTTTACTGATCGCGCAAGCCGCGGAAAACAAAGCCACATTCCCTTTTCAGGAGAGTTTCTGGGTCCGCGTACTTTCCACTTCGATTTGGATACTGTAAGTGTGCATTTGCTCGACGAGCACTGGATAAGCCTTGAAAGCAGCTCGCTGGATGTAGATTCAACTGCGTTTACCTTTTCGCAATTCCGGATGCACAGTGATACGCGCATGGTGGGTATTCACGGGACCGTTTCCGAAGACATGGAACAAGCCCTCGCCTTTGAAATCGTGAACCTCAATATTGATATCATCAACCGCCTTACGCCTGAAAATGTTCCTAACTTTTTTGGAATCCTCAACGCCGACGGGCAAATGAAAGGAGCCGACGAGGGGCGCGATATCAACAGCACCATTGACCTCAGCCGCTTTAAAATTGAAGACCAGGAAGTGGGAACCCTGCACGTGGATGCCCGTTGGAATCTTCAACAAGCCCTGCTCGATATCAGCGGACAAATGCGCTTTCGCGATACGGAAACCATTGCCATTGAAGGAACCTACAATCCGCAATTAGAAGAAGATCCGCTGGATGTACAGTTTGAGCTCGACGGTCTCAGTCTGGCCATTCTCAACAGCATCATTCCCGGAGGGGTGAGCGATTTTACCGGTGGAGCCCACGGCAAGCTCAAAGCCTCCGGAACTTTTCGAGAGCCCAAATTTCACGGCGACCTGACCCTGCGCGATGCCAGTGTAAAAGTGGACTACCTCAATACCAGGTATTTTGTGGATGATAAGGTGGTGGTACGCCCCGACTTTATTGGTTTTAACTACATTCCCATCAGGGACGAGGAAGGCAATCCCGGTAGAATGATCGGTACGCTTTTTCATGAGAATTTCCGCGATTTTACCTACCACTTTTATGTAGAGATGGAGCGTTTTCTTTGTCTCAACACCACCATGTACGACAACGACCTGTTCTACGGAAAGGCATACGGAACGGGCACGGTAAACATCACCGGCTATGAAGACAATCTGGATATAGAGGTGAGCGCAACTTCCAAACCCGGTACCATGATTTTCCTTCCGCTCGGAGGCCCCAAGGAGGTAACCTTGGAGCGCTTTGTGAGCTTTGTAAGTGCCGATGGTATAGTAGAGGCCCCCGCAGAACTCGACCTCACGGGTATCCGGCTGGTGATGGACATAGAAACCACACCCGATATGCTGGTAGAGCTTGTTTTTGACGAAAGCCTGGGCGATATGATGCGCGTGCGCGGAAGTGGTCCTATCAACATGGAAATCAGCAGCGACGGACAGTTCACCATGTTCGGGCGCTACGAAATAGAACAAGGGGAGTACCTTTTTACGTTGCAAAACATTATCAACAAACGTTTTAGTATTCAGCGTGGTAGTGTGATAGGGTGGTACGGAGATCCTTACAACGCAGATATTGACCTGCGGGCAGTGTATAAACTCAGGGCTTCACTTGCCGATTTGATGGGTGAATTTGCCGAGGGATTTACCAGTCGGGTTCCGGTAAACCTTGTGCTCAAACTCACCAACAAGCTCATGAATCCTGATGTGGATTTCAGTGTAGAATTGCCTACTTCCGACGAGAGTATGCAAAACCTTGTAAACAGCGTGCTCAGCTCCGAAGAAGAAAAAAACAAACAGGCTTTTGCGCTTCTGGTTCTCAACAGGTTTTTACCTCCCTCAAACCGGGCGGCGGTAACGGCAGGAGGGCAGATGAACATCGGCGCGGCCACCACCACCGAAATGATGTCGAATCAATTGAGCAACTGGTTGTCGCAAATTTCCGACGACTTTAACGTGGGGGTCAATTACCGCCCGGGCGATAACATCACCAACGAAGAACTTGCCGTGGCGCTCTCCACGCAATTGCTCAACGACCGTCTGCTGCTGAGCGGTAGTTTTGGTGTGGCCAACAGTCCGGCCAACGTTACAGCCGAAACCAACAACCAGGTAATCGGCGACTTTATGGCTGAGTACCTCATCACCGAGGACGGTAAACTAAGACTGAAAGTGTTCAGTGAATCAGCTGATTACAATATCCTTCAAACCTACCGTACGGGTTCAATGCAGGGGGCGGGTATTGCCTACCAGGAAGACTTCAACTCATTTGCAGATCTCGCCTGCAAACTCCGCAACATGCTTCGCAAAAGAGGCGATCGCGTGGTGTGCGATGATTTATATAGGTAGGAGAGAAGCCGTGAATGCTTCAATATACATTACCCCATCTCGTCATGGTTGCAAACCAGGACCAGGAAGGGTTAGAAGATGTGTGATCTAAAAATCACACTATAATGTGGTTTCACCTGTTTCACATCCCGTTTCAGAGCATATAGATCCATAAATCACAATATAATGTGTTTTTGCTTGTCGTTTTAGAGAACAAACCTTATTTTTGACTCTAAAACCACACTATAATGTTAGTTGGAGTTCTTGGTGAAACAATCAAAAAAAGACGGAAGGAGTTGAGCATAACTCAACCTCACCTGGCAGAACTGGCAAATGTCAGTACAAACACGCTTTATAAATTAGAAAGAGGACAAGGTAATCCTTCGTTAGATGTGTTGAACAAATTGGCTGAAGTGTTGGGAATGGAGCTAACCCTTGAGGTGAAAAAGCTGTCCCGGTAATTTCGGAAGAAATATTGAGTAAATGAGAGTAATGGAAATATATCGCAACGGCACACTGGCCGGAACTCTGACAGAAGAGAACCGAAAGCATTATATTTTCAGATATGATGATCAATATTTCAACGATTTAAGTAAGCCACCGATCAGTTTGACATTACCCAAAACGTATCAGGAATATAGCAGCAATTATTTGTTTCCCGTTTTCTTCAATATGCTGAGTGAAGGAGTGAACAGGAAATTTCAAAGCACACATTTAAAAATAGACGAGGATGATCATTTTGGTTTACTGGGAGCAACAGCACAATTTGACACAATTGGAGCAATAACCGTAAAACCAATAACGGTAAGATGAACTTAACTGAATTAAAATATTGCCCGGGAACATTGGCAGAAGGTTTTTCTACTTATAGCCCGGGCTGCTTCCGGAATTTGTTCAGCGGCAAGAGGGTTAATCATGTTTTGCCCTATGAGCAGCCCCGGCAAAGCGAAGAAGTTGCAGAACAATTCATGGAAAATCGCAAACGCATATCCATATCCGGGGTTCAAGAAAAATTGAGCTTTCTTTTAGAGAAAAATGTATTGCGATTAACAAGGGAAGGAGAACAGGGAACATATATCCTTAAGCCGATACCAGTTGATTTAAAAAAAGTTGATCAGGTGCCGGCCAACGAGCATCTTACCATGCAAATAGCCAAACAAGTGTACGGTCTGAATACGGCAGAAAACGCTATGATTTTTTTTAGAAATGGTACACCTGCCTACATTACCAAAAGATTTGACGTTAAAGAAAACACCGGTCTGCCAAACGGACAGGGAGATAAGTGGGGCAAAGAAGATTTTGCAACACTTGCAGGAAGAACAAAAGACAATGCAGGTACAAACTTCAAATATGAATACAGCTATGAAGAGGTAGGTCAGCTGATCCGGCAATTTGTTCCGGCATGGCGCGTAGAAATAGAAAAGTATTTCTCGTTGGTTGTTTTCAATTACCTGTTCTCAAACGGAGACGCTCATTTAAAGAACTTTTCTCTTCTTGAATCACCAAGCGGAGATTATCTGTTGAGTCCTGCTTATGATTTGGTTAATACAAAACTTCATGTGGACGATACAGATTTTGCATTAGAAAAAGGACTGTTTGCAGACAAATTTAAAAGTGACCAGTACAAAAAAAGCGGTCATCCTTCTAAAGCAGACTTCGTGGAATTTGCACTGAGAATTGGAGTTGCAGAAAGCAGGGTTGAGAAGCTATTAAATCCTTTTTTAGAAAAGCAAGATTTTGTCGAAATACTCATCAGTCGTTCTTTTTTAGCTGAGGCCAACAAGAGAGGGTACTTGCTTATGTATAACACAAAAAGAAATTATTTAATCGCCCAATGAGATTGAACCGCCAACACGGCTCAACGCTCACGATTACCTTCGTCAAAAAAACGGAGTGAGTGGCCACTAACCCTGAGCAGTGAACTGTGCATTGGGTTGATTCTAAAGTGTTAAAAATTTGGATTTAAAAAATATTCTTTTCAACTTGATACCCCTTTACGGAGGCGTTCCTCTTTTAACCAACAGTATGTCAACCAACTAAACACTAATTGCCATGATGAATCCATTTCAAACTTACGGTCATCTTACCGATTTATCTGCTCAGTTTTGTGTCAGCGAAACTTCATTTTTCCAAAGATATCTGCTAACAGGGGGGGGCACAGGAAGTTAATCTTTACTGTCTGTCTTTCGCTACTTTGCGGTATGGTTCAACTTCAAGCTCAATCACAGGTTTTTATTTCCGAAAAATGGAGTGGCATAGGAGGTGTAACTGAGGTGTTTCACCACAATGTAACCGCAACAGATGGCCAAAAGAACATCTACATTGCAGGTTCTACCATAAATGATTTTGGCAACCACGATATCATTCTCCAGAAGTTTGACCGCGAAGGAGATTTGTTGTGGCAGCAAACCTACAACGGTCAGGCCAATTTAGACGATATGGCCGCTGATGTTTTTGTTGACAGTGCTAACAACGTATATATTACAGGAACCAGCACTGAAAGCCTGCAAGCGGGTTATGATTTATGTGTGCTGAAATACAGCAGCCAGGGAGCACTCCTTTGGAGTTATTTTTACGACAACGGCGCCTCACCCTTGCCAATGGATGCGGGTACGGCAATTATAGGCGATAATGACGGGAGCATATTTGTAACCGGCGGAAGTATGGGCAACAATACGATGTCAGATTTTGTGACCATCCGGCTAAACGCTGGCAACGGCAATGAAGTTTGGGTGGAGCGCTACGATTATGACGGCTTGAATGATCTGGCCGCCAAAATAGCCCTTACCGATGGTAAAGTGGTTGTGGCAGGGGCGAGCCAGATTTCTGCCTCACCCGATAGTTGGGAACTCGCCACATTAACCTATGCCATATCTGATGGTGAATGGCTTGCTGAGCAGCGCACCACGGGTAGCGCAACCGACGGAGTAGATGAAATCAGTGACATCACATTGGACGATGATTTTATTTATCTGGCTGGTGCGGTGTACAACAGCGGAAATGATTTCGATATTCGTGTTTACAAGCTCGATGAAGAGCTGAACATCGTTTGGGAAGTTGACTTTGACGGATACCAGGGCGTGGATAAGGCCCGGGGAATAAAAGTAGATGCCGATGGCTTTGTTTATGTTGCCGGGTTTGTTACCAGCCCCACCGAAGGAAGAAACTACATCACACTGAAGTACGACTCCGCCGGAAATCTGAAATGGAGCCGTGAGTACAACGGCCAGTCCAATGCGGATGATGAAGCTGTGCAACTGGTCATAGACGAGCACGACAGAATATTTGTGACTGGCAAGCTTCAGAACAGCAACTACACAGACTTTGTGACCGTCGGTTATTACAGCAATGGCGATCCCTTTGGGCAAGCAATATTTTACAGCCCCAATGGCCTGAATGACCGCCCCTCATCAATAACCATCGATTTAGACGGCGACCTGATTGTAACCGGCCAGTGCGAGCAACCCTCGGGAGGCATGCGTACCTATACCGTAAAGTACCGGGTGTATGATAAACCCATTGTGCCGGTAATGATTGATAGCGTGGTATCTCACAACGCGAATGAGTTGTTGATTCGTTTTGACCGTTCTTCAATGAAGTATGAAGCTGTAGACAATCGAAGCTTTGTGGCAGGCGCATTAAGTGAATTCGTAAGGCCGCAAGTTATAGCCAGTATGAACAATCAGGTTGCCGGAGTTGATTTCAAGAAAGTGCAAGCATTTAAGGTATTTAGACGAATGACCAGAAGTGATAGTTTATCTCTAACTCGATTGGGGGATACTTTGCGTCTTGATGACTATTGGGCAACATTATCTATCTTTCTTCCTGAATACGTTGATTTGGAAAATGTATTGGATAGTTTAACTACTTTGTATCCAAATGTTCGTTTTTCATGTTTAAATGAATTTTATGCTAAACATGCGATTCCGAATGACGAGCTCGTTGGATCAGATGAGCAAGCGAGTTTGCTAACAACAAGCAATTTTCCCAATGCGCATATTAATTTGCTTCCTGCCTGGAATGTTTCTACTGGTTCCTGGTCATACTTTGCACCGAAAGTTGGTGTTTATGATACTCCTGTTTATTGGGCCCATGAGGACTTTGGGAATGGAAGCTTTGAGGGATCTAAGATTAAAGGCGGTTATGACGCGAATACAGATATTCATATATCAAATATTTTCACTCCACATGATAGTCACGGAACTTCGGTGGCGGGTGTAATAGGTGCACTTCGGAACAATGGCAAAGGAATAGCGGGGATTGCTGGCGGAGATGTGGATGGCATCGGTTCAACTGGCGCAGATTTATATTCGTTTGGTATTTTTAGCTCAAGCTTAGTTTCAGTAAGCAATCAATCAGGGTTCGTGGGTGTCGCTTCAGTCGCAAGTGCTATTCAAGAGGGAGCAATTATGACGCCAGAAGGGAGTTACGGTTATGGTCTAGAGCTTCAGAATCATAGTTGGAGTGGGGTTGCTCCAAATCCTCTAATCAGAGAAGCAATTGAATTGGCCTGGAGGAATGATTGTGCAATAGTTGCTTCAAGAGGTAATGATGGAACTACCCAACTGCTTTATCCGGCCTGCTATGACGATGCTCACGTCATGAGCGTGATTGCTAGTGGTAACGACGGTGAATGGAAGTTTGGACTAAGCAACGGAATAGAGGATTGGAGCTCAAATTATGGTGGTGATGCGGATTTTATGGCACCAGGCTCTGCCGACGTTGTTTCATCAACTATTTTCTCTGAAGAGCCCTATAGTTTTCCTCAGTCAAATTGTACATCTGATTTATATCCGGATTATCAATGTTTTCCTGGCACTTCGGCAAGTGCAGCGCATGTATCCGGCGTTGCAGCCTTGATGATGGCTGCCCACAACATCCACAATGGAGCTCCAAGCAATCTGGCACCGGAGGATATTGAGAAAATTCTTGAGAAAACGGCAAATGGCTCTGGTAACTATACCCAAGAGCAAGGTTGGGGTTTAATCAATGCGGGAGATGCTTTGAACGCAGTCAATCATCCCGAATATTACATTATTCATCCTCAATTAACAGATATACAAGAGTCAGTAGTCACTGATGTCTCTGTTGTTTTAGCGGTCAGCTCTCACGGACTTGCAGCTGGTTCTTACATAGCAGATAAACATCACATACAATTGACTTATCAGGTAACGTTGCCTGGTAATCATGAAATTATTGACTGGTGGCCGTTAGAAAGTAAGACATTTAAAGGTGTAGGTCCCGGTAATCCTATCAGCGGTGATCCTTGGATGTTAGTGAACTCTTCGGTTGATCTCGGCTCTAATACAGCTACGATTAATGTAGAAACCTATGCGTGGTGGGTAAAGCAGCAACAGGTAACTCAGCAGACCATTTATCAGGCTATTCCCAGTTTTTTTAATGTTGGGTACGGATATTCCTTGCACGTCAAAAACAATAGTATTACATCTGAGCGCCCGATTGAAGACTACAAATTGAAAGTATATCCTAATCCCGCATCCAATTTTTTGTTTATTAATTTGGAAGTTGAGGCAATGGGTGATACAAAATTTTCTGTGTTTGATGCAATTGGTAATTCCGTTTTGGATGGTGTTTATTCAAGAAATAGTTCCGGGGTAGTAACTATCGATATTTCCAAATTGCCGAGTGGGTTGTACGTGTGTAAGTTGCAGTCGGGTGAACAAATGTTCACTTCAAAATTTATTGTTCAATAATGAAGCCCAGTAAGCTTATGCCTCGTTACTTGCTCATCTTGACAACCGTGCTCATATTTGCGATTTCCACGACATCATGCAGGAAAGACCATTCTTTGGTGCAAGATGATGATGAATTGAAACCTAATCAATGTGTACCTCTTCCACCGGAATACCATGACGTGATTGGCTGGATGACCTTTCAGTCTGAGTTGCCTCGCCAATTGAGACCTTGCTTCAACCCGATGAATAGCAATGAGATTGTTTTTCAGGAAGATTTAGAATCCGGTACATCGGGTATCTATAAATTCAACTTAATTACCAAAGAGAAAATTTTTCTCACGGAAGGCCCATTGGTTAGTCAGCCGAGTTGGGGGGTAAATGATTGGCTTCTTCTTGTGTTCAACGACTTCAATGTATGGAGAATCAGGTCGGATGGCACTGGTTTGGAGCGAATTACCGAAGGAGGTGGATTTTACTCACCGAAATGGAATGTGAACGGAACCGGATTTGTGACTAATTTGCCTTTTCAGCCCAATTTTTCCCTTGTGCACGATATCAATGGTGAGATTATCGATACCTTGTTATTCGATGTTCGCCACAGCTACACTCTGGAAAAAGACCCATACATTGTTGTGCACCACCAAAGCCTGTACAGGGTGTATGACCGCTCAGCGAATAATATTGTTTCAGAGTATCAATTTCAATCATTTTGGGGTGGAGGAGGTGCTGGCTCTGTATTTTGGAAAGATGATTACAGCTTGATTTTTAGCAATCCTGACGGGATACATAGTACTGACTTTGGGTATCAGCAGTTATGTAGACTGGTTGATGCCTGCAATTCAGTTTCATATTCGCATGGCGATATTAACAACGAAAAAACGCAAATGATATGGTCGCGCACTCAACGCGAGTTCATTGGTTCTGCTACAGTCAGAATTACAACAAGACTTCAACTTATGGATGTAAGCGGTAATGTGCTGATGGCTGATGTGCTTGAGGAATAGCGGGAGTAAATACTTTGTAATGGGTACACAACAACTGAAGAGTGGAATGTATATCGTGTCATATACTCAAGACGGAATGACTCAGAATAGAAAACTAATTGTGAAATAATATGAGACAAATGAGAATTTGGGTGCTTCCGATAGTATTCGCCGTTGTTTTTTCTTCCTGTAAGAAAGACCCACCATCTATGAATGGCATTTATCTGCCTTGTACAGGTGGAGACTTCATTCCCTCACCCGGTGGCATGCTTTCGATGATTACGTTAGAGGGGCCGCAATTCACAAAACCGGTTTTTAATCCCAATAATGCATGTGAATTTGTTTATCAGCGTTTTGATAACAGTAAATACCAATTGCGCAGGCACAATTTTGAAACGGGTGAAGATGTTTTGCTCCTCGATGATGTCAGTATCATCTCCAAACCTTCGTGGGGTACAAATGACTGGATTGCTTTTGATTCCTTTCCCCACTACCGGATCAGAGCAGTGCACGCCAGAGACCAAACAGTGGTGCAAATCAGTGATGAAATCTACAGGTTATATCCCATGTGGATGCCAGATGGAGATGAGATATTGTATCAGTATTCACCGGTATTGGGTATTCCGTATTACTTGTTACGAGTAGCTTTTAATCCGGAAGAGACGCCGTCAGATCAAGCAGACACTTTGTTTGTAGGGCCGCATAGAGCAATGAGCGTAGCCGCCAATTCTTCAATCATTGCAGGTAAATTCGAAACCATGGACAATTACTTTTTCGGATTCGCTGAAATTCAGGATATAGATTTTAATCTACATGTACTGCCTCCGGACGATTTTCATTTGGTCGCTAACATATTTCATAGTTGTGTCTCTCCGGATGGCACCACAGCTTATTTTACGACTTATTTGAACAACAGCGACGATGGCCTTTACAGGGTCAATCTGGATTCTAAAACGCATGAAAAAGTACTTGAACATTGCCGGTTTTCACAAATTAAAGATATCGATCATGCTCCCGATAGTGAGTCTTTGTTAATTGTTCGCCAACACGAACGTTTTGGATACCACGATGATGGTCGCCCTGATGGTAAAATCTACCAACAATCTCGTATATATCTGCTGGATTTGCACACCCTTGCGGAAAGAGCAGTTTTGTATGAATGACCCAGGATTTAAAGCTCCGGCAGCATATCGTGAATGAGCAATGCGAAAAATTGAGTTTTTGAAATATGGGTCGATTGGTTTGTTAATGGCTGCTGCCAGGCCCGGTACCCTCATTATTGCCGCTATGCTATTTGGCTCCTGCAAAAAAGAGCAACTACCATAGGTTGGAGAGGAATCGGTATGTATTCATCACGGCTCTTTCGTTTTAAAAATGATTGGAGGTGATGTTATTAGGAATGATGGTGTTCAGTACAAAAATCCGGTTTTCCAACCCTTGCAACCCGGAGGTTATTCTTGATCCTGGTGCCATTGGTAGAGTTTGGGGACAGTATCGACTTACAGTTCATAGTTCCGGTATAGCTTACTTTTCAACGTTTGCCAATGCTGAAGAAGACGGCTTATTTCAATTTCACATTTCGTCGGGTGAATGGACCAAGTTAAGAGGACATTGTGTACTCAATCGTCCCACCCGATTGGATGTTAGTAGCGATGGCAACTCGCTCATTGTTTCACAATCTTTTGCTTATTTTCGATTGGCTCCTGAGGGCAATAAACCCGCTGGGTTTTACGATAACCGCAAACTTGTGCATTTTGACCTCAATACCCATGAGCAGACCTTGCTCGATTTACCTGAGCAGTGCAGTGATGGGGTAGATAACCCTCATCTCGTCCTCGTTTGCAAACCAGAACTAGGAAGGATTAAAGACATGCAATCCAAAATCACACTTTAATGTGATTTTACTGGTTCTTTTAAAAGCTCTGTCTCCTTCTCGTGTGCTATGTTGAGGAGGAAGAAGGCCTTTCTTCACGACTCAATGCTCAAGCTTCCCTTCGTCAAAAAAACGGAGTGAGTGGCCCATTTTTTCTTTTTTGGTGCGGAGGTATTTCTCGTTGTGCTGGTTGGAGCAAATTTCAATGGGTACATTGTCCACCACCTCAAGTCCGTAGCCTATCAGGCCGGTGCGTTTTTTAGGATTATTACTCAGCAACTTCATTTTGGTAATGCCCAAATCGCGGAGTATTTGCGCACCGATACCGTAGTCGCGGTGGTCCATATTAAAGCCCAGCTTGATGTTGGCCTCCACGGTATCTAAACCTTCTTCCTGCAGTTTGTACGCCCTCAGTTTATTGATCAGTCCAATGCCACGCCCCTCCTGGTTCATATACACCAACACGCCTTTTCCTTCCTGTTCAATCATTTGAAGGGCGGTGTGCAATTGCGGTCCACAGTCGCAACGGCAGGAGCCAAAAATATCGCCGGTAATGCACGAGGAGTGCACCCGCACCAGCACAGGTTCTTCCGGTTCCCAGCTTCCTTTTACAAGGGCCAGGTGGTTTTGGTCGTTGGTGAGTTGCTTGTAGGCCACAAGATGAAAATCGCCGTATTCGGTGGGCATTTGCACGCTTACCTCACGCTTTACAAGCCGCTCGTGTTTCATGCGGTAGGCAATAAGGTCTTTGATGCTCACCAGCTTCAGGTTAAACTTTTCGGCAATCACGCGGAGCTCGGGCAAACGCGCCATGGTGCCGTCTTCGTTCATGATTTCAACAATCACGCCGGCGGGTTCAAATCCGGCCAAACGGGCAAGGTCAATGGCTGCCTCGGTGTGTCCGGCGCGGCGCAGTACACCGCCTGCTTTGGCGCGCAACGGAAAAATATGTCCGGGTTTGCCCAGTTCAGAGGGCTTGGTATCAGGGTTAATCAGTGCCTGAACGGTTTTGGCGCGATCGCTGGCAGAGATACCGGTGGTACAGCCGTGCCCGATTAAATCAACCGATACGGTAAAGGGGGTTTCGTAGGCAGCAGTATTGCTCGGCACCATCAACCCGAGGTCGAGTTCATCACAACGGCTTTCAATCAGCGGCGCACAAATCAGCCCGCGACCGTGCGTGGCCATAAAGTTGATCATCTCCGGGGTTACACTTCGCGCCGCCGCAACAAAATCGCCTTCGTTTTCGCGGTCTTCATCATCCACCACAATCACCACTTTTCCGGCGCGGATTTCTTCAATGGCTTCCTCAATGGAATCAAGCCTTACTGACATACTTCCTTAATTTTCTGCAAAGGTACGTAATCTTGCGTGGGCCCTCACTTTTCTAACTTGATGCAAAAAGGCCTTCCAGCTTCACAACACTGCTTTGCCAGGTATAGTTTTGCTGCACGAATAAACGCGCGTTGCGGGCAAGTTCCTCTCCGCATTGCGGGTTTTTGAGCAAGGCTATGATTTGGCGCGCGTAATCTTCGGGGGTACTGCCTACCATCAAATGCTGTTGGTGGGTGGCACCCAGGGCATCGTTGGCCAGTTTGGAGGTGATGCAAGGTATGCCCATGGCCATGGCTTCGAGCAGTTTGTTTTGCAGTCCGGTGCCAATTTGCATAGGAGCCACAAACAAACGGCTCTGCCTGTACGCGTTGCGAATGTCTTCAAACCACCCGCCCACCTCAAAGCGCTCATGTTGCAGTCTGGTAATGGCCTCGGCCGGAGTGGCGCCGGCAATGAGCACCTTTACATCGGGCATTTCACGCCACACAAGGGGCATGACTTCGTTGTGGAGGTACAGCACACTGTCCACGTTGGGCGCATAGCTCATGTTTCCTACAAAGCAGAGGTCATAGGCCGGTGATGATTCCATCGGACGAAAAAAATCCATGTCCACACCGTTGGGAATGACGGCTATCTCACGCTGATTTTCGTGAAAAATCAGGGCTTTGTCCTGCTCCGAGATGATGCATTTGTTGTTGAAATAGTCGAAAATAAGGTGCTCATAGCGGATGAGCCGGCGAGCTTCGGTTTGAAAAAACTTCTTTTTGAAGTAATTGCTTTCCCGCTCTGCACGGCGCGCCATCCCTTTTGAGAAAGCGTCCTGGTAGTCGATGGTTTTGGAAATGCTGTGTTCGTTTTTCACGTACTCAGCTGTGCGCACCAACTGGCAATAGATGTGGTCGGGGGCAAAGTTCTGAATAATGCTTTGCACAGCGTTCCGGGCCTTGCGCTGGTGAAAATAGGCCACCTGAAAGGGACGGCTTTCGAACCACGCCAGCAACAGGTTGAGGTAGATGATGGCTTTGTTCAGTTGAATGATATGCAGCTCAGAACAGATTTCCCGGAGTTTTTCTCTGGCTTCGGGGTGCTCCGGTTGGTCGGACAGGCAGCAAAGGCAGATTTCGTGGTTTTTAGAAAGCTCGCGCACCTGGTGATAGGCCCGCAGCTTGTCGCCTTTTTCGAGCGGGTAGGGGATTCTGGATACAATCACCAGTATCTTCATGCTTCTACGAGGTTTTCCTCAAAAAACCGTATGAGTTTGCGGGTCAGCACGGTGTTGTCGAAAGATTCTTCCACCAACTTTCGGGCGTTGCGACCAATTTCTGCCATCCTGCCGGGATTCGCCATTAACCCGTTCAGAACGTTGGCAAATTCTTCGGGCGTGTTGGCAATGAGAATGTCTTTACCGTGGGTGCAGTCTATGCCTTCCGCGCCAACCGAGGTAGAGATGATCACCTTTCCGAGGGCCATGCCTTCGATGATTTTTACGCGAATTCCACCTGCCGACAATAGCGGTACCACCATTACGCCGTGCTGTTGCATAAAGGCATAGGCATCGGATACCTCACCGACCATTTCAACTTGCGGTAGTTTCAGTTCTCTCAGTTCATCGGGCATTTGGCGGCCGGCAAGGTGTAGTTTCAGTTGGGGATGTTGTGGGTGCACGATGGGCCAGACCTCGTCTAAAAACCACTGAACCCCTTCCTGGTTGGGCATCCAGTCCATGGCGCCGAGGTGAAAGAGGTCTGTGGGCACATTCGATTCGTACACAGGTTTAAACTGCGCGGAGTTCACGCCAAAAGGCACGGTGGTAATAGGGCCTTTAAAGCCAAGTTGACGGTATTTTGCTTCGTCGTTGGAGGAAATGGCAACGATGCCGCTTACCTCTTTAAAAATCTTGAGTTCGTACTTTTTGAGTTGTTTGGCCAACAGACGGATGTACGACTTTTTGGCCGGATTGCGCGAGCCGTGTGCAACGCGTTCCCAAATGATGTACTCCAGATTGTGTGAGCGCAAATAAACACCTGCCTTTGTATTGCGTCGGATGGTATCGATGTAAGGCGTCATAAACAGGCTTTCCAGAAGCACCACATCATAGGGGTTTTTCTGCAGAATTTCCTGAAGGCGCATGTCGTAATCGGCCGAGAAAAATCGACTTATGTTGTAGGAGTCGGAGGTAACGAGATTGGAAAAAGCGTCTACCAGGTTGATGCGCGTATCCACAAATACCGACTCAATTTCTGTATCGGTCTGGTATTGCTCGCTGATGTTGTGGGGTTCAAAAGGATGCTTGTGTGTATGGATGGTAAGTACCTTAACGCGGTGACCGGCGGCAATAAGCCCGCAGGTAATGTTGTTCATGGCAATGCAGCCACCGTCTTTAGGTGGAACCGGCGGTTTATGGCACAGTTGCAGAATGTTCATTGCGAACGTTTCTTTTTGATTTTCAACTTCTCAGCAAGACGATCCCATCCGCCGGGATCAAACAGCGCGGCATCTTTCGTAGCTTTGATGGTGAGAAAAATGCTGATTGGCAAAAGTATAAAAGTACTCAACCACATGCCGTAAATGGGTTCAATTACCCCTGTTTTCGACATTTTTTCGCCTGTGATAGACGAAACGTGGAATAGCAGGAAGAAAAGCACCGAAATAACCACGGGCAAACCGATTCCGCCTTTCTTTACAATGGCTCCGAGCGGTGCGCCGATAAAGTAAAACACGAGGCAGGCAAAGGGAAGCATTAACTTTCGGTGCCACTCATTGTGGTGACGGTCAATATACACCTTGCGGTTTTTGAATTCCTGCGTGGTACTGGCAAGATAGTTTTTGGTGTTTTGGGCGGAGCTCAGCGCCAGATTCACAGTGCGTCTTTTTGCGCTGTAGGGCTGCTCCTTAAAAAAGGTGGCTGGTGTGGATTGCTCCAGCTTACCGGTAGCAAGCGTGTCTTTGCGCAGCAGAATAGTGCGGTTCAGGTAGCGTTGATATTCCTGTTCGCGGTCGCGATACATACCCCTGAGGCTGTCAATGGCCACATTGAGCTGGCCCATAGTGAGCATCTGCATGTGGTTTTTCCATTGGTCTTCGTCGGAGCGTGTCATGAAAAACCCCGACATATCAATACGCAAAATGTCTTTTTCAAACTTGTTGCTCACCAACGGATGCCGCTGTGCAGTTTTGGCATCGGCCGATGACTCGTCGTAGCTGTAACCGTCGTAAAGCGTAAGAATGAGAAAACGCTTGTCGTCGGTTTGGGTCATGCGGCCCCGTTTGGCGCGTATCACGGTTTTGTTGCCGGTTTGCTTTTTGGTGTGGTCGTAGATGAGCATGTCGTGCAGATCGCCGGTTGCCTGCTCGTTGCGACCTACGCGGATGCTGTAACCTTCCAGCCCGTTGTAAAAGATGCCGTCGCGAAGTTCAATACTTGGTTTCGCCTGGGTGATATCGTACAGCAAACTTTTGAATTTGAGTGTGGCAATGGGCGAGATATTGTTGGCAAAATAGAAGGCTCCTCCTGTAAGCATGATAACCAGCACCGTGAGCGGAAACATAATGCGGTGAAGAGATATTCCGGCAGATTTCAGCGCAACCAGCTCAAAGTGCTCTGCCATGTTCCCGAAAGTCATGATGGAAGCCAGCAGAATGGCCAGGGGCAGGCAAATATTCACGAGGTTGGCCGCAGCGTACATGAGCAACTCCATGATGATGAGGAAGTCCAGACCTTTGCCCATGAAATCATCCACCCACTTCCAGACGAACTGCATCACAAAGATGAACAGTACCACCGCGAAAGTCACGACAAAAGGCCCAATAAAAGCCCCGATAACCAACTTGTAAAGCTTTTTCAAGAGTGCGCTACCTGTGAAACGGCAAATATAGCAAGCGCAATGCCAAGGCTACGAGCCGAGCACGTGTTTGAGTTCTTCCACCTGACTTGACCATAGGGCCTGCGCTTCTTCCTTTTCATCCGGCTCAGCGAAATCAGTTACAAGCAAAGCCACGTCATTGGTGATTTCATCAATTTTGATCCGGAACTCAAAGAAACTATCCGCACCTTCCTCTTCGTCATTGAGCCATCGGAATTTGGTGAAATGATCTCTTTTTTTGTTCAGCAGCTTCGCTGATTCTTCACTGCCATCCCAAAAGAATGTGTAGGTGTTGTCTTTTACGTTTACGTCATCGGCAAACCACTCCGAAAGCCCACTGGGAGTGCTAATCAGGTTGTACAAAATACCCGGTGAGGTTTTGATGATAAACTCCAGTTGATACTTTTCTTTTTCCATTCCATCAATTAAGGAAGCCTCCTTTTGTCGGCTGCCGTGGTTGTGCAATATAGGAAAAATCCGCAGGATACAAACTTCTGGATCATTGAGCTATGACGGGCGTGAACGCTTGAATCCAAATAGTGTATGCTTTTTTCGGGTAAGCGTAGGGAGTTTTTGAAAAACGTATTACTTTTGCGGCCTCTTTGGCGAGATAGCTCAGCTGGTTAGAGCGCAGCATTCATAATGCTGAGGTCCAGGGTTCAAGCCCCTGTCTCGCTACTTGTTGAAAAACAGAGTTTTAATTGCGAAAAGGGCACCCGTTAAGGTGCTCTTTTTTCGTTTTCCGGCAGGATAAGTGCTACCGGCACCGCGGGGTTCAATGCCTTTCTTAAATTTGCCTCCATGCCGCGAGGACTTCATATTTCTATTCAAGCTGGTGCACAGTGCGACCCTTCTGCTGAATGCCTCTTTAAATCGTGGGCTTTATGAGTTTTTCGGTTACTTTCATCTTGATTGCAGTGACCATTGCTTTTTCACTGCCCGGTGTCAACGATCCTTCAAGGCTCTCCAGATGGGTTTTTAATCCGTATGTGGTGCGTGTGCGAAAAGAGTGGTACAGGGTGGTTTCGCACGCTTTTGTGCATGCAGGATGGGCACACTTGCTAGTGAATATGTTTGTGCTTTTCTTTTTTGGAAACAGTGTTGAAGGTTATCTGCGAGGGCAATACGGAACCGCGGGTGTGGTCTATTTTGTGTTGTTGTACCTTGGTGGTATTCTCTTTGCAACCTTGCCGGCTTTCAAGAAACACAGCGATAATCCCCGATACAACTCGGTGGGGGCCTCAGGAGCCGTAGCAGCTGTATTGTTTGCGCACATCCTGCTTAAGCCCACTGAATTACTATACCTCTATTTCGCCATTCCGCTTCCTTCGTTCGTGTTCGGAATAGGCTATCTGTGGTACGAAGCCTATATGGACAAGCGGGGTGGCGACAGGATAGCCCACGATGCCCACTTTTGGGGTGCGCTTTTTGGTGTTGCATTTATGATCGCTTTGGATTTCAATAATTTGTTCATGTTTTTCAACCAGGTGCTGTACTGGGCTCAAAATCTGTTTTCCTGATGTCGCTTTCCAAAACAGACCAATATATTATTTTGAATGGCGATCTGCTGGATATGACGCGCTCAGGTCTGAGTCCGCAGAACAGGGCATTTCTTTTTGGTGACGGCTTGTTTGAAAGTATCAAGGTAGTGAACGGAAAGCCCGTTTTTGTGGATATTCATTTCAGCAGGCTTAAAGAGGGCATGGAGGTATTGCAGATGGATATGCCAGAGAGCTTAACCTCTGACAATCTGCGAAAGGAAATGATGCAGCTTCTTCAGCAGTGCGATATTTATGAAGGTGGCAGGCTGCGTGTTACGGTGTATCGCAATGCAGGCGGGTTTTATTTGCCAACCGATACCGGAGTTTCGTATGTGATAGCAGCCAGCAAGCACCCCATCAATGGCTATGAGTTGAATACAGAGGGACTGGTGGTGGATCTGTACCCCGACATCAAGAAACAGATTACGGCATACGCCCCTTTCAAAACGGTGAATGCCATGCAGTACATTCTGGCCAGCATCTACGCGAGAAAACAAAAGCTGCACGACGCATTATTGGTGAACGAGAACAATCACATCATTGAATCTACCAACTCCAACCTCTTTATTGTAAGCAACGGTGTGCTTTACACACCCGCTCTTTCCGATGGATGCGTTGGAGGTACCATGCGCATGCAAATCATCAATCTTGCGCTGGAAAATAGCCTGAAGGTGTACGAATGTTCGCTAACACCACAAAACCTATTGGCTGCCGACGAAGTGTTTCTTACCAATGCTATTCAGGGAATCCGATGGGTTTCGGCCTATCGTATGAAGAGGTACTTTCACAAAATGAGCAATTTTTTGCTCGAGAAGCTGAACGAAAGAGCCAGAGCGGAAGTGGCTAGTTGAGGCTCGGGTCTTCGGGCATGTTGGAGAGCACACGGTAGGGCGAACCCATACGTCGAAGAACATCTTGCCAAAGTTTATCTGTCTCGGTGTCCATGACAAGTGAAGCCTCTGTTTCGGAAATGAGCCATGCGTTTTCCTTGAGTTCTTCTTCCAATTGGCCTTCACTCCATCCTGAGTAACCCACAAAAAAACGAATGTCATCGGGGCTCAGTTTTCTCGTAGACATGGCTTCGCGGAGAGCTTCATAATCTCCTCCCATGTATAATCCCTTCATCACCTCAGCGCTACCGGCAAGCGTATCGCCAAGGGTGTGCAGGTAAAACAAATTGGATGTTTGAACCGGCCCTCCCAGGGCAATCCGCCCATCAAACCGCGGCAAGTCTTCAATGAGCTCATCCAACTGTACATCGATGTATTTGTTCAGCACAAAGCCAAATGAACCTTCATCATTATGCTCGCAAAGCAGTACAACTGTTCGCTTGAAAAAAGGATCATCCAGATAGGGGTATGAAATGAGAATGCGCCCCCTTTGCGGAGCGAGTTTATTGGGAGGTGTGAAATCAATCATGGTCTGCAATGTATATAATCTGTGGCAATTTTGCCGCGTATGGCTCAAACAACGCTTCCCTCTTGTTGTTGCATACGGTATGCCAAAGCCATTGGTTTGGGAAACCTATCTTTGGCCTCGAAAACCGCCACACGATGAACGCACTGAATGAACATCTGTTTTCGGACAGGAAGGACTTTGAAAAGGGTAGGTTAGACGACGGGCAAATCCCTGAAAATCCGGCCGTGCTCTTTGAATATTGGCTGAAAGAAGCTATTGAGCGTCAGAACCCTGAACCTTATGCGTTTACTTTACTGACGAATAGTGCAGATGGATTTCCCGATGGGCGAATTGTGTATCTCCGAACCCTTGAAGACAACGGAGAACTTGTGTTTTTTACCAACTATAACAGCCAGAAAGCCCGGAACATTGATCAATCCAATAATGTAGGTGCTGTTTTTTTCTGGCCCAACAGCGAGCGACAGGTTCGCGTGTCGGGTTATGCTTCAAAAGTGCCCGGAGAGTTTTCGGACGCGTATTTTGCATCGCGCCCCCGCGAAAGCCAGATCGGTGCATGGACATCCGAACAGTCAAGTGAACTGGCTTCGCGCAGTATGTTGGAAGAGCGGTTTGCAGAAATGACAGAGCGGTTTGCTGTGGGCGATATTCCCCGCCCGCCCTTTTGGGGAGGCTACGCCATTTCGCCCGTAAAGTATGAGTTTTGGCAAGGAAGGCCCAATCGCCTTCACGACAGAATCGTTTACCGAAAAGAAAACGGTATTTGGTTGACCGCAAGATTGTCGCCGTAAGCCGCAGAAAATCTATTCCTTGCTTTCAGACGCAGCCTTTTTGGTTGCAGTCTTCTTAGCTGTGGTTTTGGCTGTTGACTTTGAGGAAGTCGTTGTTTTCTTGGCAGCAGTTGCTTTTTTGGCGGTAGTCGCTTTCTTGGCCGTGCTTGCTTTCTTGGCAGGGGCTTTCTTTGCAGTAGTGGCCGGCGCCTTTTCTTCCGCTGCCTCAGCTTTGGCAGGGGCTGTTTCTACGGTGTACTTTCTGAATTTTTGTTTTTTCTGGCGGGTGTTGCCGAAAGTTCCACGGATGCGTTTGCCTTTGGCGGTCTTGATATCTCCTTTTCCCATAGTGAATAGCTTTTTTGATGCGCTTTAAGCGCGGCCGACAAAGGTAACAATAAAAAAAAAACGCGTGAAGGCTTCGCCAGGAGCGGACTTTTGGTAATGGCCCCCCCCAAAAAAAAAAAGGCCCCTGAAAATCAGAGGCCTTTCAGTTTCGTTGATGACGCTTACTTTACTTTGTCAGAAAGGTCAGCACCAGCTTTGAATTTTACAACTTTCTTGGCTTTGATCTGGATTTCTTTTCCAGTCTGTGGGTTACGTCCAGTGCGGGCAGCACGGGTTGAAACCGCGAAAGAACCAAAACCGATGAGTGAAACACGGTTTCCTTTTTTCAATGCATCGGTAGTAGCACCGATAAATGCGTCAAGTGCGCGTTTTGCGTCAGCTTTCGAAAGTCCGGCATTTGCAGCCATTGCTTCAACTAATTCTGCTTTGTTCATGTTACAAGTGATTTAAGTTAAAAGAATAATCGTACGCGACAAAAATATGCGAAAATCCAAGTGCATCAAGCCTTTGACGACGAAAGCCCCCTTTTTGTTGATAAATACGGCTCTTTGTTAATAACTTGCCCTGAAAACCGCGTCACACGTGGGTTTTGGCTATTCTTCCACCGAAATTCGGTCGGTTGGATCAAACTTGGGAGTTTGAATAGATAAAACACCCAATGGACCATCTGAAGTAACTTTTACCGAATGGATGCTTCCGGAAGGAATAAATACATGAATGCCAGGTGATAGTTCGATTGTGTCAGCATTCAGCTTCATCAAGCCTTCCCCTTCCATAACCACAATGTGCTCGCTGTGTCGGGCATGATAATGAGACTTTACCTCGTCTTGCACCACTATATAGTAGGCCGTTGAAAGTGAGTCCTCGCTCAGTTTTTCAACCTGAACCCCATTTGGAGGAGATGTCATTGCAAGGGGAAGTTGTGTTTGCGCGTTGAGTGTTGAAGTGAGACAACAGTGAAACACGAGCCATAACAGCGGCATATTATTCGCAAACCTTTTCATGGTTATTGAAAATGAGTGAGATAATCTTGAGGTACGCCATTCAGGTACTCCCGTGTGGTCATTCGTCTTTTTCCCGGAGCCTGCAGACTCAGCACAGCGATGCTGCCGGAGCCGGTTCCAACCTCAAGTGTTTTTCCTGATACCGCGATTTCGCCTGGCGCGAGTTGTTGTTGTCCGGTTGTCGCATCGAGGATTTTAAAGGAAGCCCCGTCTGTTTGATGAATAGTGTATGCGCCCGGGTAGGGGCTGAGGCCTTTAATAAAACGAATAACCTCATCGGCAGGTCTGTCCCATTGAATCCTGCAATTATCGCGGGTTAATTTTGGAGCCTCAGGAGGTTTTTCTGAAGCTTCTGCGCTTAACTGTTTGCGCCTAACGGCTTTTTTCTGCGCAATTTTATCAAGGGTTGCTACCAACAAAACCGAACCGATGTCTTTCAGCACGTCGTGTAGGTCTCCGGCATTCATGTCCTCGCTAACAGGAACCTCTCTTTGGTCAATAATGTCGCCTGTATCTATTTGTTGGTTGATGAAAAAGGTAGTGACGCCTGTAATTTTTTCGCCGTTGATAATGGCCCAGTTGATGGGTGCAGCACCCCGGTAGGCGGGCAATAAAGATGCATGCAGGTTGATGGTTCCCAAGGGAGGCATACTCCAAACAGCCTCCGGCAACATTCTGAATGCAACCACCACAAACAAATCGGCTTCCAGGGCTTTCAGTTCATCGAGAAATTCCGGGTCTTTGAGTTTGGGCGGTTGGAGAAGGGGCAAGTCTTGTTGCAAGGCGTATTCTTTTACAGCCGATTGCGATATCTTTTTACCCCGGCCTGCGGGTTTGTCGGGAGCCGTAACAACCCCAACCACGTTGTGAAAGCTGTTGTATATGGCATCCAGCGAGGCCACTGCAAATTCGGGCGTGCCCATAAAAACGATTCGAAGTTGTTTCATACAGCTGTTATTCTACTTGAATGACCAATCCCTTGAGGTATTCTCCTTCGGGGTGAAACATGTTGATGGGATGATCGGCCGGCTGGTGCAACTGGTGCAGCACTCTTACCTTTCTGTCGGACTCAATGGCCGCAGCCAAAACGCTTCCGTGAAATAAACTTTTGTCCACCACCTGTGAGCACGAAAAAGTAAAAATCAATCCTCCGGGCTTAATTTGACGCATGGCTGCAGCGTTTAGTCTCTTGTAAGCCTGCACGGCACGGTGGCGCGCTTTCAGGTTCTTGGCAAACGCCGGAGGGTCTAATACGATGATGTCGTAGTCTTCAGGTAATTCCTTGATGTGTTGAAGCACATCAGCTTTGAAGGACTCGTGCTTGCCAATAGGCTTGTCAATAAGGGCTACGTTCTCATCACACCATTCAATGGCCAGCGCAGAGCTGTCAACCGAGTGGACTAGTTTTGCTCCACCTTGCAGAGCGTAAACAGAAAAACCTCCGGAGTAAGAAAAAGTGTTGAGCACCTTTTTGTCTTTTGCAAGCGACCCGAGCAACCGGCGATTCTCGCGTTGGTCAACAAAAAAGCCTGTTTTTTGACCGCGCTCCCAGTCAATTTTGAAATGATGACCATACTCAAGGCCCATTGCAGGGCAAGTTGGTTGGCCGATAATATAGCCTGAAGTGGATGTTTCGTTTGGGTTGTGAGCTTCAGCTCCCTTACAGTACACCGCTTTGATGTGCGCACCGGCAACGCTCATCATTGCGCATGCAATGCTTTCGCGGTGGCGGTACATGCCGGTTTGGTGAGGTTGCAGCACTGCCACTTCCCCGTAAACATCAATAATCAAACCCGGCAGGCCGTCTCCTTCTCCGTGTACCCATCGAAAAATGTTGGTCTGCTGGTTTTCGGCAAGCCCAAGCGTTTTGCGCAGTTCCCAGGCGTGGCTTAATCGCTGTATCCAGAATGACTCATCAATCAAAACATCCGAAAAATCAAGCACCCGCACGGCAATTGAGCCTGATCCGTACATGCCGGTAGCTAAAATTTTTCCGCGGTGATTGAGTACCGAAACAAGGTCGCCTTCTTTGGGTTCACCTTTCATTTCACGAATGGCCCCGGAAAAAACCCAAGGATGCCTGCGCAGCAGTGATTTGTCTTTACCGGGGTGCAGGATTACAACAGCTTCCATCATGGCGCAAAGCTATACCTTATTTTCCTCACGATAGGAGCCTGAGGCCACTAGTTTTCGGTCTGGTAAATACTTAATGCGCTCCTCGTCAACGAGCCAGGTGAGGCATTTCAGTACCTTTTCGCGGTCGTAGATGAGCATTGCGTTGGCAATTTCATCCGGTCGCATCGGGGTTTGTTTCAGTTTTGCAAGGATGTGTTCCTTGATTTCTTGTTCGCTTCCCGAAGATGCTTTCTCACTGAGGCATACATCGCATTGGCCGCAGGGCTTCCCGGATTTTTCGCCAAAGTAATTCAGGAGTTTTCGCTGTCTGCACACGTCGGGCTCAAGGTAGGCGAGCATGGCCTCCATTTTTGTATAGGCCACCTCTTTCCGCAGTTCGTAATATTCCTTGGAAAGTCTTAGGTCTCGGTCGTATTGTGCCGGTTGTGTGAAGGTTACCAACGGTGTGTTTCGGGCCGGCTGATAGGCAATTATTTCCATTTCGTGGAGCTGTTCCAATTGCTTTTTAATTTTCTGAAAGCTGCTTCCGGATCGCTTGGCCAGTTCCTGCTCCGAAATTTTCACCGGACCGTCAAAAAGCCCGGAGTGGGAGCGCAAAAGAAGTTCAATGGTCGGTGCCAGCGCGGAGTTGCGCAGTCGAAAGTCATAGAGCACTTGTTTGTTTACTACTACGTGCACCGTCGATGGGCTGTAAAAAGCTTCGTTAAAGCTGAGGTAACCTTCGCCTTCCAGCAATTTTAAGCTGTGAAACAAGTCGAGCAGAGAGATTCCAAAGGTTTTTGAAATAGCCGGTAAATCCACCGGAAAAGTTGCGTGCTGCCCTGAGCCGGCAGCCAGTTGAAGGTGATTAAGCAAACTGCGGTAACAGCGCACAACAGTTTCTCGCCCGGGAAATTTCCGCGTAACTTTTTCCTGTAAGTCAAGCTTGTCGCCCTGGTCAAAGAGAAGAACAGCAAAGGCCTTTTTTTCGTCGCGCCCACCCCGACCTGCCTCCTGAAAGTAGGATTCAAGGTCTTCGGGTAAGTCGAGGTGTACCACAAAGCGAACGTCGGGCTTGTCAATGCCCATTCCGAAGGCGTTGGTGGCCACAACCACTTGTACGTGGTTGTTCATCCACTCTTTTTGCCGCAAAGTGCGTTGTTCGCTGCTGAGCCCCGCGTGATAGTGATTGGCCTTTACGCCATGTCGGTTGAGAAAACCGGCAATTTCAGCGGTTTTCTTCCGGTTGCGTACGTACACTACGCCGCTTCCGCGTTGTTTCTTGCAGATGTTGAGCAGCCTGCCTCTTTTGTTCTCTTCGAGAAAAGCCAGATAAGCGAGGTTGTCCCTCACAAAACTCTTTTGAAGTACATGCTTTTTTTTGAAGGCCAGCTTTTCCTGAATATCATCTACCACATCCGGGGTGGCTGTGGCTGTGAGGGCCAGTACCGGAACATTGGGATGAAGCTCGCGCAGTTCGGCGATTTTGAGATACGGAGGCCGAAAATCATATCCCCACTGCGAAATGCAATGGGCTTCATCAACAGCGATAAGGTTTACGTTCATTTTTTGCACCCTGTCGCGAAATAGCCGGGCTTGAATGCGCTCAGGAGAAACATAGAGCAGCTTGACGTCACCATACACCACATTATCAAGACAGAAGTCTATTTCCCGCGGACTCATACCGCTGTGCAGCGCTGCAGCCTTTATTCCCCGGTTTTTGAGGTTTTCAACCTGATCTTGCATCAGGGCAATGAGGGGTGATATCACGATACATATTCCTTTTTTTGCCAAAGCAGGCACCTGAAAGCATATGGATTTTCCGCCTCCTGTAGGCATCAGAGCCAGAGTATCTTTTCCGTTTAGGACGGATGCAATGATGTCATCCTGCATAGGACGGAAACCATCATAGCCCCAGTATTTTTTCAGTATTTCGATGGCACTTGACACGACACCTCAAAGCTGTTAAATTTTTGCAACATTCGGGTGCTTTTCGGCCACTAAACCTTTATTCTTAATTTTGGCCGACAGGCTGTTTTCCGTTTGACCTGGTAAAAGCAGATCATCCGGTAGTGAACGACTGATCAGATATGAGTTAGAAATTACAGCATACGAATATGAGTGACATGTTAGCAACCGACATAAAAATCCGGGTAAAGCCCACGCCTCAATCCCGTCTCAGTCAACTGGATTTTGATAACCTTCGTTTCGGGAGAGAATTTTCCGACCATATGTTCCAGATGGATTATAAAGACGGTCAATGGCAAAATGCTGAGATAGTTCCTTTTGCGAACCTGTCTTTGAATCCGGCTACAGCGGTTCTGCACTACGGTCAATCCATTTTTGAGGGCATGAAGGCCTACAAAGGCGAGGGCGGCCAGGTAATTCTCTTTAGACCTGAGGCCAATATCCGTCGCATGAATATTTCGGCAGAGCGTATGTGCATGCCGGCTATACCCGAAGGTGTTTTTCGCGATGCTTTGGTAGAATTGATGAAGCTGGATGCCGGTTGGGTGCCGCAGTCTGAAACGGGTTCTCTTTACATACGTCCGTTTCTTTTTGCTACCGATGAATTCATTGGGGTGAAGCCCGGTGAGAGCTTTCGGTTTATGATTTTCACTTGCCCTGTAAACGCTTACTACACAGCTCCTGTGCGGGTGAAGATAGAAATGAAGTACGCGCGCGCCACTCCGGGGGGAACAGGTTATGCAAAAGCAGCGGGTAACTACGCCGCTTCGCTGTATCCGGCCCGATTGGCTCAGAAAATGGGTTACGATCAATTGGTTTGGACAGACGCTCTTACGCACAAGTACATCGAAGAGTCCGGTACGATGAATGTGTTTTTCGTGACTGATGAAGGATTGATGACACCTCCTCTGGGGGACACTATATTGGCCGGAATTACCCGCGACAGTGTGCTTACACTTGCCAGAGATTGGGGTGTGCCAGTGGTAGAGAGAAGAATTGGTGTAGATGAACTGGTGGATAAGCTCGAAAATGGAAAAGTAAGTGATGCTTTTGGCGCAGGTACGGCCGCTACCATTGCCCATATCGCCACCATTGGCTTTGAAGGAAAGGACTATGATTTACCACCGGTAGGTGAGCGGGAATTCTCCAACAAGGTGCTGACGTATCTGAACAATTACCGCAAGGGTCGTTTGGAAGATAAATTCAACTGGAACCTCAAGGTTTAGGAGTTTTTATAGCCTTTGTGGATTGAGAAGGGCAGATAGTCTTCAGCCATTTTATCTCCTATTGGTCAATCTTTGCTTTTCTTTGCTCAAATCTTTGAGCATACATGAATGTATTCGTGCTGAACAGCGGAAGGTGTGGTTCAACGACCTTTATCAAGGCTTGTGAGCATATTACCAATTACACTTGCGCACATGAATCTCGTATGAATGCTTTGGGTGATGGCCGCGTAACATTCCCACAGAATCATATCGAAGCAGATAACCGGCTGTGTTGGTTTCTGGGAAGGCTTGATGAAAAGTATGGGCAGCAGGCTATTTACGTTCACCTGTCCAGATCGCGCGATGCGGTAGCCAGAAGTTTTTCAAAACGTTTTGATCGCGGGATTATGAAAGCATACGCTTTTGGAATTCTTACCAGGCTCCCAGCTGATTTTAATCGGTTGCAGGTAGCAGAGGATTACTGCCGAACCATCGACGAAAACATCAATCTCTTTCTGCGAGACAAACCAAGAGTCATTCACGTGACCCTTGAAAATGCCCGTGACGATTTTAAAACTTTTTGGAATGAAATCGGAGCTGAAGGTGACCTGGATGCAGCACTCAAAGAATTTGAAATAGCCCACAATGCAACACCAGTAGCAAGTCTCGGCTTGTTTAAAAGAGGGCTCATGAAAATGAACCGCATTTGGAAGAAACTCCCGACTTTCATTTCGGAAGCATAAGTCAAAACTTGTATTTCGAGAAGATGATTTTTTGACCAAAAAAAAAGCCAGCCGGAATTCCGACTGGCTTTTTTGGTTTTGATGCTGTTGGATTATCGTGTAATCATCAGCTTGTCAATGTAAGCACCTTTGTCAGTGGTGAGTTTGTACAGATAGATGCCATTGGACAAACCACTTCCGTCAAAGTTGAGGTCATAAGGTTGCTTAGAGATCATTTCACCATGGTAAAGGGTTTCGATAAGTTTTCCTTCCATGTTGAACACCTCTACAACTGCTCGTGTGCGCTCCGGAACCTCCACGCGTACAGTTGCGAGACCTGTGGTTGGGTTAGGGAATGCTGAGAGTACCACAACTTGATTTTGAACAAGGTTGTTGTCAACTTCAACTTGCTGGAGTTCGCTCTCCTCACCCGGCTGTACAGTAATTACCTGCATGGTGGTAGCGGTGTTTCCACAATCATCGGTAGCAGTCCAGATGCGCGTAATGGTGTAGTCACACTCG
>REDV01000060.1 GCA_007695365.1 Cryomorphaceae bacterium
AGGGCTCAAACGCAGTTAGGTTCCTGAGGGGAGCGAAGGGCTGCAAGTGCGTTTGAGCCTTAGATGTTGTGGGTAGTTCTTATTCCCAAATCTCCTGTTTAATTGTCGAAAGCTTTTCATTTTTAAGGTGCTCAGTGGCCCTGAAAACATCTCTTTGTTCAATTTCCTCTTGCGTCTGCCTTTTAATGGATTTCAAAAGCTTCTTTCCAATGCTGAGTTTAACCCTATCTGTATTAAAACTATCTAAGCAGTTTGTACTAATTCGTCCATTGTTAACTCTAGGTCCACCCCTGTATTGTTCGGTCAATGCAAGCTGTGTCATGTGATTAATGTAGGTCTCCATAGACTTCACTCTATTTTCTTCAATTGCAGCCTGAAGTATCTGATTATATCTTTCATCAGTTAATTCGGGGAAGATGGATTGTAAATGGTCCTTGTTCAAAAAGTTTGATTCAATATCAGTTCCTGCAGTGAAAAATATATCCAACCCAGCATCACTTGCCTTTTGAGCTATATCACGCTTTTCATCTTCACTTAAATAATCTGAATCCCTATGTATTATAATTCGAGCATTGGGAGCATGCTTTTTGATAAAAGCGGCCAAAACAACAGCAGTATCCAATTTTGAACAACCATCATAAGCCCAAACATCAGTTTCATCAAGGTTAAATTCATTTGCCATGAGAATAGCTTTTAATGGTTTAGTGATTGAGTCCTCCGTCAATACAATACACTTAATATTGCCATTATTCAAGAAGTCACCCTTATCTAATGCACCAATTTCCAATAGGACTTTGACAAAATTGTAATCTTCTTCGCTCAATTTTCCATCAACTATCCAATGAACCTCAGCTACCTCTTGAAAAGAATCAAGCAGGTGTCTTGAGTGGGTACTTAAAATGATTTGAAACCCTAATTCTGTTGTTAGTTCATGAAGTTTTCCGGCTATGATTTTCTGATTTTGTGGATGTAAATGACTGTCGGGTTCATCAAGAATCAAAAATTTGGGTCTGTACAAATGCAAGTATGAAAGAATCTGAATTGTCTGAAGTACGCCAGTGCCGTAAGTGTCAATTGGCAGATTCAAATCTCCTTTGATAATATAAACATCAATGTTGTCGTCCCTTCTTGGGTTAAATGAAATTTCTATAGATATATCTGGGAAAATATCATTGAGATCTTCATGAAATGCGCTCCACTTCTCCGCATTTTGTGACAAAATCAATAGGATATTTCTAAAAACACTGTTTGCGTTTCCCTTAGCAGCAGTTTTTCTAACTATACCTTCGCTTTTAAACTGCTCAAAAGCTGCAATTCCTGCTAACCCTGGAACATAAATTGAAAATGGACTTTCAATGTTTCGGATTTGTTGTCCTAGCGCTTGTCCATCAATTGCTACAAGAAGATTTTTATTGCGGCCTTTTCTGAGTGTGAATTCTGCGGTTTCATTTGAATCAGATTCTGTAAACTTAACGAGAATAGCTTCTTCAACTTTCTGACTTAGAGACCCGCCATTCCCCAGCGTGTAAATATCGTTGGTAGGTGTGTACAATATTTGTTCCGGAGTCAATGATGTTGAGAGCCTATCATTTTTCCAATTTGTTCTTCGAAATTCAGCAAGTGATGTAGTTTGAGCAATTGAAATCGAAAACTGAATAGCTTGTAAAATTGAACTTTTTCCAGCATTATTACCCCCAACCAAAACATTTATATTGTCAAGTCTAAGCTCGAGTTCTTCGATATTCTTAAACCTTGATATTTCAATCTTATCTATCATTTGTGTCTTTTTCAATTACCCACAACGGCTCTGTATAAAAAACGTAGGGCTTTCGGAGCACTTTCCTGTCAGCCGAGCAGGAAGTTCATTAAGAGCACTAAACTCTTTGCAACCCTTGTCCGCCCTATGTTTTCTATACTTTGTTAGCGGCATACCCTTTTTTGTTTTTTCAATTTACCCATTCTTGATAGTCACAACCGTACAAGAAATTTGAGCAACCATAAAAAGCCCATTGTTTTCCGTTCTTAGTCCCGCTTCTTTTAACAAGGTCTGCGGTTACACATCGTGGACATTTCTTTATCAATGAATTGTCACTTTCTAATTCCAATTCTGAGATGAACTTTGATTTGTATGAACTGTCTGCAACGAAAAAAACGTTTTCTTTAGCTCTGGTCATTGCAACATAAAACAGTCGTCTTTCTTCTCCATTTTCAAATTGGTCAGCTTCACTTAGCAGTAGGTTTAATACATTGTCATCTGACATTTCAGAAGGGAATCCATGCTTCCCTGAATTGCAATTTATGATAATAACTATATCTGCTTCAAGTCCCTTCGCTTTATGAACCGACAGGAATTGAGCCTGTATGGTTCTCGTTTCTCCTTCTTCTGTTTTTACGTTGTATGAAAGTGTTCCACTTTCCTTGTTAATCCGAAAAACGTGATGTTCATTTTTTACTCTGTCAATATCAAAATTATACCTACCCAAAATAAATATTTCCTTGCTTTCAATATTATCGGTCGTTTCTAATAGTTTATCAAAAATTTGTTTTAGAGCAAAAGTATCGTCTTGATTGTCAGTGACAGAATAATGAATTTCATAGTAAGTTTTGCCCAAATTGGATTTACCCTTTAGTTCCTTTCTTGCTTGGTTAGGGTTCTTTTGAATGAACTCACTGGAAAGATTTACTAACGGATTGTGAAAACGATAAGTAGTTTCAATTTTGGATTTAACTGTGTACCCAAAGTAATTCTCAAACTCTTTGAATAGGGCAATATCACTACCACTAAATCGGTAGATTGATTGCCAATCATCACCAACACAGAATAATTTGCAGGCTGGATTATTATTTTTTATTGCTTTGACGAGTTGATACCTGCCAATGGAAATATCTTGAAACTCATCAATTATCACATAACCAAAGGTTCTGTTGTAACTTCCAATAGTAAGATAGCTTGATGCCTTATTAATCATATCGCTAAAATCAATTTCATTTCTTTCGGCTAATCGATTTTCATAGCGTTCAAAAATCGGCTCAATGATTTTAATGAATAAATCATTTCTCCTCTTTTGAAAATTGTCTTGGGTTTGTCCGTTTTTATTAATTACGTCCTTGATTGTATAGCTGTTGGATTTCATTAATGTTATAAAGGTTTGAAACAAAGCAATAAAGCTGCTAACTTCTTCTTGTGCTGCTTCATTTATTATTTCCCATATTTCTCTTGGTGATTTAGGTTTTAAGGTTATGCCCGCTTCAATTAAATTTTTAGTTAGATTTTCAAATAGACTGTCTTCCGACATTTCATAGCTGAAAGTTTCAATCAATGAAGTACCATATCTTTCGTGCATTTTTCTTGCCCATTCTATTTTGTCCCAATATTTATCTTTCGCTTCTTCTTGAGTTTCTCCGTCTTTTGCGAACCAATGAGGGACATCACCGTTCCTTGAAACGCCAAAATGTTCTATATATACCTTTCTTCCGTTTTGAATTATGGTAAAATCGGGCTTGTATTGTCTGTATGCTCGTGTAGCCGTATCGTGTTCGTATGGATATTCATATTCGTAGTTGATACTATTAAATAAAAGGAAGTTTGCAATCCGGCATTCTTCAATACTTTTTACGACTTCCATCTTGTAAGTTGTTCTGCCTCTTACTGGAATTTCTTTGACTTTATATGTTCTAAAATTCTGGTCTTTGAGGTATTGAACGTAATCACCTTGATTTTCAAATTCAAACTGCGACTTAGTTGGCTTTAAAAAATCAGTAAAGTATTGCGTTACTTGTTGCAAGTAACTTTCGTTTTGAATTAATTCTTTGAAATACTTGGTAAGTAGTGGCCTGAACTGGCTTTCATCAAAAATACTCGGCTGTTTTCCTTCAACTTCAGCAATGACGTCTTTGCCGAATTTATGAAATGTTTTTGCTTCAACTCCATCAATATCTATTCTGTCTGCAAGAGTAGAAGCTGATTTATTGGTAAAAGAGATAAGCAAAATTTCTTCCGGGGCAATTTTGTAACGGTCAATTACATAATTCACTTTTCCAACTATGGTTGTTGTTTTCCCGGAACCTGCACCCGCTATTACAATATTGTTGTCCTCATCCGTTACTATTGCCGTTCTTTGTTGTGTGTCAAGTTTCCTCCCTTCAATATTGTCAAAAAATCGATCGTAATTCTTTAATTCATCTTTTACAAATTGTTTATTGAAGTCGTTGCGAAAGGTTTTGGCATTTTTGAAATAATTCTGAAAAGTCTTTATCGTCTGAACTTCTGTATCCGACAATCCAATTTTTTCGTAGGGTTTGTCTTTGATTTCATTAAAAAGGGTGGCCTGCTTGTTTGTCCAAACAGTTAAAGGATAGTTAGCAAAATAGCCGTTTTGAAAGTCAAGATGTTTTGAAAACAGGTCAACTGATGATTTTATACTGTCGAGTTTTGAAGTGAAAAAATCAAAGAGGCGTTGTCTTGCAGCCTCTCTTTCTCTGGCTAATTTTTCTTCAAGTTCTTTTTTCTTTCGCTTTTTCTCCTTGTCCCACCGATAGAGTAAAAGTCCTCCGACAAAAAGTACTACTATTATTATAAATCCTGTGATAATTTTCATTTGTCATTCTTGATTTCAAGATAGCAGTAAGTTTCTTTGGGTTGCCGCTAACGTACATATATCCGCAACTTTCCCCCCAAACTTGCGGATATTTCCCATATGTGCGAAGGAAGGCATGGCTTATATACGTCGTTGGCTCAAAGTTATACCTATTTTTTATACTACCAAATCATCCAGGGGCGAAACAAGCTTCTCGTAGCCTTTCCGGGTAACATGGCTGTGCAGATCCCGGTAGTACCCATCACGCCCCACACCCACCCATCTCAAATAAGCCCGTTGTTACGGCAAAATACCTCTTTAACCTGTGTCCACCCAGAGAGATGCAGGTCTGCGAACCCGTCATCCTCCTCCACAAAAGTTTCGTGATACAGCTCTGAGGAAAGTTTGCTCCTCAATCCCCCCTCACCAACCCCACCAGCGCCATCATGGCACTTTGGTTTCTTTCTTTCCGGGTGCCGGATATTTCTACCACAGGGCGGTCTTTGAGCAGGGCGCGGTATTGCTCAAAAAGCTCGTCGCGGCGGTGCGGGTCCTCGCGCAGGGGGTCTTCCTCGTAGGGAATATCAGGACGGCACAGCAGGTACAACACGGGCGTAAACTGCTCGTGCATGGCGCGCAATGCGGGTGGCTCGGGCCCCAGCTTGTCGCGGTGCCAAAGCAACACCACCTCCGGACCGGTATCGCTGATGGCAAACAAGGCGGCGCGTTGGGAGCTTTGCCGGATGGCCTCAAGCTGCATACGCGCAATGTTCACCAGGTCATCAGAGGTATAGGGCTGCTCCAGCTGCTCCAGGTAAGCGCGGGCCTGTTCTTCGGCCCAGGGCTGAAACGTAGCCTTCGACAAATCTTTGGCAAGGGTGGTTTTGCCCGAACATTCCGGACCGGTAATCACCACCACGGGCTTCGGGTCGCCGTGGTTCTCCGGTTCCTCCGGCTCCGGCAGCGGCTCCTGCGCGCGGTACTCCTTTCGCCACTGTACAAATCCGTAGGCGGCCATACCGGTATAAAGCAGCATCAGCAGGGCAAAGTAATCCAGTCCGCGGGTGTAGTACAACCACACCGAAAGCGCGTCAATGGCTATCCAGTAAATCCAGTTGCTGAGCACCTTGCGCGCCACCATAAAGGTTGCCGCAATGCTGAAAGTGGTGGTCATGGCGTCGGCAAAGGGCAGCTCGGCGTCGGTCAGCTCGCTCAACAAACTGAACAAGCCAATACCGGCAATGCCCGAAACCACGATGAGCAACACGTGCCTGTCGGTTCGCCACTCCACAATGCGAAAGTTACCGTCGTCGCCCCGGGCTTTGCTCCACTGCCACCAGCCGTACACCGCCATCACCACATAAAACAGGTACAAGGCAGACTCCGCGTAGAGTTTCACGGTAAAAAACAGCACCACGCTGATGGCCGAAGCCAGTCCGCCAAACAGCCAGCACCAGATGCTGCGCCGGGCGGCCAGAAAAACGTAGAGCAGCGAAAACACCACGGCTGCCTGCTCCATTTGAGGCGCCCATTCTTCCATCAGCTCCAGCAGCGGCCGCATCAGTTCAACAGGTCGCCTTTCAGAAATTTCACCGCAAACACATACTTACCGTCCTGCAGAAAAGTGCTTTTCATTTCCTGCTGAATGGCGTTGAGCAGGGCGTCATAGTCGCCGGATACCTGCGTGCTGGTGGCGTTCACCTTTACGGTAAAACCGGGGTGTGCCCTGAGTCGCGCAATAAAATCGTCAATGGCAGGTATGTAGTTTTGGTTGAGGGGGTACAAACTGATTTCGGCGGTGGCTTTGAGCATGTTGATGGGTTTTTAACGGCAATCGCAGGGAGCCGAAAAATGAAAATTTACATTGGGCAGCGCCTCTTTGAGCCAGCTCTGCTCGTCGCGATCTACCTCTACCATGCGCAAATCCACTTCGCGCAGGGAGCTCATTTTTTCAATCGCCACAGGAAAGCGGCTCACCCGGGTACTCCACAAATCAAGCACTTCGAGTTTTTGCATGTTCACCATTTCGTCGGGCAGCCGCGAAATGGGGTTTTTCCCCAGCTTGAGAATCCGCAATTGGGGCAGGCCAATAACCTCCTCCGGAAAACGCTCCAGCTTGTTTTGGGTGAGGTCTAATTTTTCAAGATGCACCAGCGCCGAAATTTCCGCCGGAATTTGGGTGATTTTGCCTTTTTTCAGGGTAAGGCTCCGGAGGTTGGTAAGGGTGAACACCTCCGGGGGAATTTCACCCTTTTTCACATTGAGGCGCAGGTAGTACACCGCGTCGGGGTCGCGAAGGGCTTCCTGCAAACTCCTGAATTCATAGTCGTAATCCTGCTGCAGGTCTTCAATAAACTGCGCCCGTGAGCCGGTAGCCATCAGCAGTAAAAACGCTATGGTCAGGAAGTTTTTCATCTTCGCTGAAGGGTTTCGCGCACCCGTTCTCTGTCGGCAATAAGTTGTTCTTTGAGCTGCTCCATGCTGTTGAAACGCGTTTCGTTGCGCAATCTTGCTACAAAGCCAATGCCCAATTGCTGTCCGTAAAGGTCGCCTTTAAAATCGAGCAAATGCACCTCAAGGGTAGTGGTTTTGTCGGAACCGGCGATGGTGGGGCGCATGCCGATGTTGAGCATTCCGGCATGGTGCGTTCCATTCACGGTCACTTCTACTGCGTACACGCCATGCGCAGGAATCATCTTCCAGGGATTGTCGAGCTCCAGGTTGGCCGTGGGGAAGCCTATCTGCCTGCCCAGTTGCTGCCCGGTTACCACCGATGCAGTTAGGCGATAGTGATAGCCCAGGTAACGAGCGGCGCGTTCCACGTCACCTTCGTTCAGCGCGTGGCGGATTTTGGTAGAGCTCACGTTTACCCGGTCAATGTCCTGCGCGGGAATTTCTTCAATATCAAAGTCGTACAACGGGGCGAGCTCCTGAAGGTTTTCGAGGCTCCCTTCGCGGTTGCGGCCAAAGTGGTGGTCGTAGCCGATCACCATGTGCTTCATCCCTATTTGGCTCACCAGCAAATCGCGCACGTAGTGCACCACCGATGTGCGCGAAAATTCGGGGGTAAAAGGGTGGATGATGAAGTGATCAATACCGGCCTCTGCGAGTAAATCGGTTTTCTCCTCAAGGGTGGTGAGCAGGCGGATATTGGTGTCGGGGCCGTGCAGCACAATGCGCGGGTGCGGATGAAAGGTAAGCACCACCGATTGGCCCTTGTGCTTTGCCGCAATTTCGGTGAGCCGGTTCAGAATGGTTTTGTGTCCGAGGTGCACACCGTCGAAAGTACCCGGCGTTACCACCGCGTGGGCCAGTGGAGCGAAGGAATCAATGCTCTGGTAAACTTTCAATGCAGGCTCTGATTAAGTACTATTTAGGGTGTTTTGAAAAGACTTTGAACTGTGCGTGGTTCGTGCCTCAAAGTTAGAAAAACAAAATCACCCTGATTGAGTTGGTTACTCTGCCAATTAATTCTACTTTTGCGCCCGATTTAAGCGCCTACTTTTTAAACGAAATCATATGTCTCAGGTAAAAGGGAAAATCATTCAAATTATCGGTCCGGTTGTGGACGTTCGCTTCGAGAACTCGGCCGACATTCCGAACATTCTCGACGCACTCGAAATCACCAGCCACAGCGGCCAGATCATCGTTCTGGAGTGCCAGCAGCACGTGGGTGAAGACACCATTCGCGCCATTTCGATGGACGCCACCGACGGATTGAGCCGCGGCATGGATGTAGTAGCCACCGGGCAGCCCATTACCATGCCCATTGGTGATGCGGTGAAAGGACGTTTGTTCAATGTGGTAGGCGACACCATTGACGGTATCGGCGATGTGAGCAAAGAGGGCGGATACTCCATCCACCGTGAAGCACCCCGATTTGAAGACCTGAGCACCAGCGAAGAAATTCTCTACACCGGTATCAAAGTGATTGACCTGATTGAGCCTTACTCCAAAGGAGGAAAAATCGGTCTCTTTGGTGGTGCGGGTGTAGGTAAAACCGTACTGATCCAGGAGCTGATCAACAACATTGCAAAAGGATACGAAGGCCTCTCGGTATTTGCCGGTGTGGGAGAGCGTACCCGCGAAGGAAACGACCTTCTGCGCGAAATGATTGAAGCCGGAATTATCCGCTACGGCGAGGCTTTCAAGAAAAGCATGGAAGAAGGCGGCTGGGACCTGAGCAAGGTAGACAGGGAAGAACTGAAGCAATCGCAGGCGGCTTTTGTGTTCGGACAGATGAACGAGCCTCCCGGAGCACGTGCGCGTGTGGCCCTTTCGGGACTTACCCTTGCGGAGTACTTCCGCGATGGTGACGACGAAGGCGGAGGTCGCGACATTCTTTTCTTTATTGACAACATTTTCCGATTTACCCAGGCGGGATCGGAGGTATCCGCACTTTTGGGACGTATGCCCTCTGCTGTGGGTTACCAGCCTACATTGGCCTCTGAGATGGGTGCCATGCAGGAGCGTATCACCTCTACAAAGCGAGGCTCTATTACCTCGGTACAGGCGGTATATGTACCTGCGGATGACTTGACTGACCCGGCACCGGCAACCACCTTTGCCCACCTGGATGCCACCACGGTATTGAGTCGTAAAATTGCCGAGCTGGGTATTTACCCTGCGGTGGATCCATTGGATTCTACCTCGCGCATTCTCACGCCCGAAATTGTGGGTGACGAGCACTACAACACTGCGCAGCGCGTAAAAGAAACCCTTCAGCGATACAAGGAACTTCAGGATATTATCGCCATTCTTGGTATGGACGAATTGAGCGAAGACGATAAGCTGGTGGTGCACCGCGCACGTCGTATTCAGCGATTCCTTTCGCAGCCTTTCCACGTGGCCGAGCAGTTTACCGGCTTGAAAGGTGTGCTGGTATCTATTGAGGACTGTATCAAAGGCTTCAATATGATTCTGCGAGGCGAAGTAGATCAGTACCCCGAAGCAGCCTTCAACCTGAAAGGCTCTATTGAGGAGGTGATTGAAGAAGGAGAGAAAATGCTTGCGAGCACCAAATAATACTGCGTATGCATCTTGAAATCATAAAGCCGGAAAGCAAGGTTTTTGAAGGAGAAGCTTCTTCTGTGGTGCTTCCCGGCATCGACGGTAGCCTCGGTATCCTGAACAACCACGCACCGCTTATCACCACCCTGCGCGCCGGAACCATCGAGGTGAAAACTGCCGAAGGAAAGCAGCACAGTTTTGAAGTGAAAGGTGGCACGATTGAGATGCTCAACAATAAATTGACTGTACTGGCTGAATAAGCTGCACTTTCAATCTCACACATTGAAGGCCATCCGTAATCGGGTGGCCTTTTTATTTGCTTGTTAAGCGCAGCGCCTTGTTAAGCGCAGCGTCCATGTTAAGCGTAGCGTCCATGTTGAGCGTAGCGTCCTGTGTTGAGCGTAGCGTCCTGTGTTGAGCGTAGCGTCCCGCTACGCTCAATACAAAATGACGCACAAAAAAAACCGCTGACTTCTGCCAACGGTTTTTCAGGTTGTTTAGCAACCAAATGTTTATTTCAGTGAGAATCGTATAGGCAGGTTGTAGCGCACTTTTACAGGTTTTCCGCGCTGCTTACCCGGCGTCCATTTGGGCATGTTTTTCACCACCCGAACAGCTTCTTCGTCACAGCCTCCACCAATACCACGGAGCACCTGCACCTCGGTAATGTTACCTTGAGAATCTACTACGAAGGTTACGTACACGATACCGGAAATACCGGCTTCCTTGGCGATTTGCGGGTATTTAATGTTCTTACCGAGGTATTCGAAGAGCTTGGCTTCACCTCCTGGAAAGGAAGGCATTTCCTCCACAATGGTGAAGATTTCTTCTTCCGCCACTTCCTCTTCGTACTCTTCGATGAACTCAATTTCGGTATCCTGGTCGATCTCCATGTCTTCCAGCTCGAGTTCTTCCTCAATCTCTTCGTCGTCATCTACAATTTCGATGACGGTGGTAGGAGCAGGTGGCGGTGGCGGAGGTGGTGGCTTCTGGATACTTTGTGGAATGATTTCTTCTTCAATCATATCCAGCTCCAGATCTCCAAGGCCTGTATCTACCTTATCAAAGATTTTCCATTCGAAAGCCACCAGAACGAGGGCCAGTGAGAAAAGCAGCCCCATCCACATCAACGCGGGGCGGCGTTTTTCCAAATCTACTTCCGGGTTTTTCTTCAATTCCATGCTTTCGCAGTATTTGGGGCTAAATTAGAAAGTTTTTCCGGATTCCACACGCCGATAATAAAGATGATGGTACCGGTGATATATCCATGTTCCCACAAGGGCTCCGAGGGTATTGGCAACAAAATCGTACACATCGGCATAGCGGTCTTCGAGAAACCAGTGCTGATAGCCTTCGGTGAGTGCTCCGTACAGCACAACCAGGCCAACCCACCACCACTGAAAAGGCCAGTATTCATCCCGGCCCGAAGACCTCCGCAAACCATGCAGAACCAAGATGCTGAGCACGGCAAACATTACAAAGTGAACCCACTTATCGAGGCTCACGGCGTGCATCCAGCCGGCAGAGGGAATATCCTTGCCCGGGATGGAGCAAAGCACAAAGATGATTGCAGCCCATAAAGCTGCCGGCCACCAGCGCTTCAGCATTATACGTTATCCCACCAACTCGCGGTAAGCCGCAGCGTCCAGTAGGTCGTTGAGTTCATCGGGATTCCCAACAGAAACCTTTACCATCCAGCCATCGCCATAGGGGTCCTGGTTCACCACTTCGGGTGAGCTTTCCAGCTGGCTGTTTACTTCAAGCACCTCACCTGAGATAGGCATAAAGAGGTCGGATACTGTTTTTACAGCCTCAACCGATCCGAAGACCTCTTCGCGGTCGAGGGTTTCGCCTTCGGTTTCAATTTCTACAAACACAATATCGCCCAATTCGCCCTGGGCAAAATCGGTAATGCCTACATAGGCCTCGTTGCCTTCGATGCGAATCCACTCGTGGTCTTTGGTGTACTTTAAATTGTCTGGTATGTTCATGATGGGTATTTTGACTTTGGGCAAATATAGCGGGAAAATCTATTGCGAAAGTGTGAACCGGAGGCTCAGACCTGCATTGATGTTACTGGTGGGGAATGTGATGGTGGTTCGGGGCTGGTTCACCATTTGGTCGTAAAACGCTCGCACCGTTAATGCTCTACTAATCAGGTAATCGGCTGCTACTTTAATGGAGATTACTTTTTGACCGGAGGTCACGAGGTTGGTCATCTCAACCATTCTGCGGGTAATCATCAGGTTGTCGCGGATGGACAAATCTACGCGGAGGGTGAGGTCGCTCTTGGGTTTCTTGCCCCCCACTTCAAAGGGTAATTGCACTTGCTGAAAGGTATAACCAATGCCCGCTACGTACTCTTCGCCGCGTATTTCGGTAACCTGGTAGTTGGCTGTACTGAGTGCGAGATTTCGGTCTTTGCGCCATTCAAGCTTGGCGTTGAGTGAGTTGTTAAGCGTGATATCGAATCCGACCAACGGTGCGAACTGCTCTGTGATGGTAATAATGTTGATTTGTGTTTCGTGAATAAAGCTCTGCTCTTCGCTGCGGTCGCGGATGGGCGCCCCTTCGGCGGTGAGTTCAAATGCGGGGTTAGAGGTGTAACCACCGACGGTAAGGTTGGAGCGGTATCCGTGGTTGAGCGTTACGGTGCGGAAAATTTTCTTGAGGGCCTTGATTTTGGACAATCCGTCGTAGTTAAAGTTCCAGTTGGGGTTCATCAAAGCGTCCAGAACAGAGTAATTGAGCGGATTAAGTGGCACCTCTTCAACCGATTGGCCCGTATATGCAGCGAGGAAGGCCGGAATAACCACATCCTGCTGGGTGGGCCCGTATCCGTCGGGGAATTCTGCTCTGTCGAAAACGGGGTTGCTGAAATCACTTTGAGCCGCCAGTCGGTTAGCCACATCCCATCGGTTAAACACAAACTGGTCGAACACGTCGTTCTGGAAGTTTTCGCCATCGCGAATAAACGCTGTTCGGATGGGCAAATACGTCATGCTGAAGTTTCCCATCTTCTGGTAGGAGTCGCCCAGGTAATCCTGTAAGTCCTGGTTAAATCGGTATTTTTCCGTTGTGTTCTCAGAAATCATCCTGCTGGCCGTCACCTCGATACGCATGTTGGGTAGCGGCTCCAGGTTTACGCGCATGTTAAAGTCTTCGTTGTAATTGCGTGTTGTGGGTTCCTGCACAAAGGGATTGTCAACCAGCCAGCCCCTGCGCCCGGCATTTTGTATGAAGTTTTCATCCTGTAAACCAAAAATAAAGGCAGCCCCCGGTGCTTGGAATTGGTTATCCATACCCATCATGGTGGTTGAGCGCCCATAGCCCGGTACATAGGTACCTTCATTCACGGCGTACCGCACGTTCACATTCTTCACCGTCATGATAAGCTTGGCCCCGTAATCCCATGGCCTTAACCGATTGGGATCCTTGTTTTTATCCTTGTCCTTATCATCCTCTTTTGGTTGGGGGGCACCCGGCCGTTGGGGCCCACCACGGCCACCTCCGGCCTGGCTTTGTGCCCTGAACTTCTGGTTCACTTTTTTGAAGTAGCCCACCTTGTTGTACAGCGAAAGGAAATTAAACTGGTGGTTGATAGAGACGTTCATGCTGTTCTGGATGTTGTTACCCAGGGTATCCTGGGCCAGCGGTGCCCGTTGCCAGTTGTAGGTACCGGTATAGCGCACATCAGATGTCATCCAGTCAGTGAGGGGAAGCTTATCGAGCGGAAGTTTGTACGATAGATTGAACGCGTGGTTGTAATCCATGGTTTCACCAAAGTTCCGCACACTGCTCCATACGCTGTCTCGCCACAGTTGATACTCATCCTCGAACGACCTGTTTACCCTGCCCGGCGTTTCACCCACAATAGCCTGGTTGGTGGCCATAAAAGACACCCTTAGTTTGTTGGTGATGTCGTATGAGAGCTCGTAGTTTCTGAGCCAGTTAAAGGTTTTGGTGTACAGCTCGGGTTGAGGAAAGTTCGTGATCTGGGTGTTGTTGCGCAGCAGCATTTCGTTGTAGGAGCGATCTACATCTGTTCGGAAAGCCAGTTGTTTGGGACCGAGATTGATGTTGAAATCTTTGATCAGGGCCAAAAAGGGCGAAGACCTGAAAAACTTACTCTTGGCAAATGGCTTCCAGTTGGTTGGCTGATTCATATACGTATAAGCAAGCGAAGCCCGGTGGTTTCTCGTGGTGTTGTGCTGCACCTGTGCCGAGCGCATGTAAATCTCGCTGTAGCTGTAGGTTGCGGTCAGGTTTTCGATATCCCAGGGTTGTGGGTCTTTTTGGTTGTCGGGATTGCGCTCTTTCCGCACGTTGGTAAAGTTGATGCTTCGCCGTTGTTGATAATCCTGCACCCGCCTTCGCCGTTCCCTGGCCACGTCGCGGTCAAGGGTGGCCGCTACCTCGGTTTGCTCAATATCGGGTGCAAGGGGGTCGAAACGCGGATCAGACACCTGCTCGGAATAACCGAGGTACATGGGGATTTTCACGTTGGCACCATCGGGCAGGAGCTTACCCAATTCGAGGTTGGTTGAAATATCAAACCCGCGAGTGGTTTCCTGCTGCCTTTCCTGAACACGGCTTTCGAGGCCGCCAAAACCCGGGGTGCTGTAGTTACCGGATATGGCCACGTTACCGAGGTCGGCAAGCTTGGCACTTATCTGGCCTTGCAAGGCCCAACCCCCGGAGTTATCAAAGTCTGTCATGCGCAACTCATTCACCCATATTTCCGCACATTTGGGCAAGCCATCGTCGGTTTTCCAGGGGTTGGCGCGTGGGCCGTCTCGCTTGGGGTTTCGCACCCCAATCATAATCATACGCACGTTGCTCAACACGGGATTTCCCACCACCGTCATCCTTCGGTCCCCATCGTTGCCGTAAAATGGAATGTTGTTGGCCGGGTGAATGCCGGTAACTACTTCATTGTCTCGCTGAAGCTTGAGCTGGAGCAGGAGGTCAAGCTCAATATCCATTTCATTTTCCTCGGGCCAAACTTCCCTCGGGTTTGCTATCTGATCATTCAGAGAATTGAAATCTGTGGGTAATACGGGAACCTCGTACTCGTAGAAGTTCTGGTCAAAATCGGAACCCAGACGAATAAACACGGAGAGATCTCCAAACTCAATGGGGTCGTCCAAATCGAGCGACTCTCCGTGAATAAACATTTTGAGTCGCTTGTAAAGGCGCATGTCCACCTGGGTGGTTCGGAATGCCGCACGGGCATCTCCATCTTCCAGTCCACACACAATCAGTGCCAGAGATTGCTCATTGAGGTTGCGCAGGTTGGCAGACCCGAGGTCAATCTGCTGTTCAATACCGGGGGGCAGCACATAGTTCACCGGCCTTCTGTCACCGTTTTCCTCAATGTTCACCGCGCCCACGTCAAATACTGTTTCGGGGTTTTCATTTACCGGCCCCTCCACCCCTTCGGAGAGGCTCATCATGTAGCGTCGCCACTCACCGCGAATCAGCTCCAGGCGCGCAAAACGCAGCACGGTGGGGTTTTCCCACTCGCGCATTACCAGGCGCATAAAACGGATGGAGCGGAAGTCTTGTATGTTCACCCTTCGGTTAAAACCCTGCACCGGCACCTTGAACTGATACCAGGTCACTTCACGGTCATCGGAACCTCTGGTAACCAACTTATCGGTAATAAAATTGGAGCCGATCTGCATCAGGGGGTGATCGGGTGGTTGAAATTCGATGGCGTATTCAAAATAAGCTTCTGATGCATCGAGGGTCAAATCCTGGTTTACGTCTTCGGTAGAGGGCAAGGTAGTGGCCAGCGTAGGATAGGGTTCCGGAGCGTCCTGGGTTGACACCGAGTTCCCTTCCAATCCGTTGAATCGCTTGTAGCGCTCAAGGATATCCGGCGGGTTGATCACTTCGTTCTCGTAGGTGTTGTTGCGAAAGTAGAGGTAGTCGTCGTTGGCGGGGTCATTGAAAGCGCGTTGAAAAGCAGCGGGAGTTAAAAAGCCTTGAAGCTGGTTGAGATAGTTGCTGAAGTGACTGCGTTCATCGGGGAGCCCATCGCGCTGGTTGGGCAGTCCGTCGAGACCAACGTCCTGGGTTGCGTTTGAGTTGGTGGTATTGTCAAAGGCGTTTACAATACTCTGGGAAAGCGGCACACGGCCCCAGTTGGTGTAGGTGGTCACCAATCCGCCCCCGTCGTCGGATCCATCCACGGGCAACCCGTTTTCAAAGCTCATCAGTCCATCTCGAAGAATGTCCTCAGAAATGTTACCGAGGTGGATATAGAGCTTACCACCCGGGGTGGTTCCCAGAAATTCCTCCGCGTCTTCGTTAAACGGATCCATCACCCAGAACTGCACAAATTCGATGTTGGCCTGCTCAAAGTCGGTAGTGGTGAGGCTCCGCATAATACCACCCCACCGGCTGGCCGGGTCAATCAAAGAACCATCGGGGTTAATACCCGCCGAATACGCCGAACCTCCGGGCACGTCGAAGTTGTACTGACCACGTTCACTGGGGTAAAAGGCCATGTCGAGCGTAGGAATATTGGTGGGCATACCCGCGGGGAGCTGCCTGTTGGGAAACACCTCCCGCTCAAGCACCTGGCGCTGGTAGTGCCGCAATGGGAAAATATTGTCAGGAGTTTGGGGGTCGTTTCGGTAAAAGAGCGGGTCCACAATGTGCCAACCTATGTGAGCGCGGTTGTAACCAGCCACCAAACTATCTACAAACATAGCTTCGGGGTAGTCGGGGCTGAATTGCGGCGGACTCGCGATAGACCACGCGATAAAGTTCCGTAGGTCAATACGGCTCTGGCTGCCTTCAAAGTCATCAATGTAGGCGTTACCCTCGCTACCCACAGCGCGTGAGTGACCCGGAATCAGGTGGGCAAATTCTCCCGACATGTTGATGCTGGAGACTTCCTTGGTATTGACCAGCGGAATGGCATCAATCATTTTGGTGAGCACATTGGATTCCGTGCTGTAATTACCATCCAGACCCCAAATGGTGTTTCGCACGGGCTCATCGCCAATGTTTACCTTTTGAGTGAGCGGCCGTTCGTAGAGGTGCATCAGGGTACCTCCAAGGTGAAACTTGTCGTTGAACCGGTATTCAAACCTTTGCCCGAGGAGGGTTTTGGTTTGGATACTAAAGAGCGTATTGCTCTCAAGCTGAATTTTAATGGGCGTTTTAGACTCTAGAAGCCCGGAGTTGAGGATGCGTACACGCCCCATGTTGTAATCCACGGTATAATCCACGTTTTCCTGCAGCATCACACCACCGGCGGTTACGGTCACCGAACCTTGCGGAATGTTCAGCGCGTTGAGCGAAATTTCATCGGATGATGCACTTTGGTAGGTACCCTGTATGGTAAAACGGTTTACCCCGGGCATAAGCTGAGCGGCTATTTTTGACGAGTCGTAAAGTGCCTGAAAAACAACCTGTTGCCTGACGGCCTCCGGCACACCCCTTTCTTCCATGGCTTGATCGAGCGTGGTACCGAATGGCTCAATGGTGGTGAAATAGACTCTACCATTTGCCGAGTTGATGGTTCCCCCCTGTGTGGCGGCAAAATCAACAAAGTCGAATCGCCCGTCGGGGATGGCGGCGCCGTTTACGTCAATTCGGTCGAGGCCCAAAAGTTGCACCAGCGGCAAATCCTCTACCCCAGCCTGCGGTATCATGGGGATGTTGATACCCTCGGTGGGGTCATCGTACCAGATGTTGAGGATAAAGTCCTGCGGGTTGATCTGATAGGCTCCGATGGAGTACACGTTTTTCATCATCAGGTCCCACAGCGGAATGAACACGTTTGTGAGTGATGACTTGAGCAGTTTTGCAAAGAGGGCGTTGGCACCGGTGACCCCGTCGGTTGAGAGGTCTCCTACCTGGTAACGCTGGCCATCGAGAAAGTACTCGTAAGAAACAGCAAGGCGCTCATCATTGTTAAGCGCCTGGTTCAAAGAGATAAATCCGAGTTTTGAGTTGTAGGTGAATTCGTTCTCGGTAAGACGTCGGGCATTGGCGATCCGTTCAAAGTGAACCGCCTCCTGAAGGCCCAGCCCTGCCAGCGCGGAAGCCGCTGTGTTGAAGTTTCGAACCTGTGGCACGTCCAAAAGCGTATAAATACTGTTTCGGTTGTTGCTGGCAATGTTTCCGGGTTGTACTACGAGATTGTCCTGCCCGTAATCACTCAAACCGTCTCCCGATTCCCCGAGGTCGGCCAGGGCGATGATGTTACGGTTGTCTTCTACGTCGGCCCGGTAGTTTACCACCCACACTTCAATCCGCGTAATTTGCACATCCGAGTTTACGACGGGGAGGCTTCGCATGGCCCGGTCATAGCGATTGCGGAAAAATCGGCTCAGGAAGAAGTGGCGGTTGGCCTCGTAGTTATCGGCCGAAAGCACAAACTCCTGGATTTGGGCACCTCCCTCCACGTTAATTTCCTGACGCTGACCGCGCTGTTGTGAGAACAAGGTGGTGGTATATAGTTTTCCAAACTGAAGCTCGGCCTTTACCCCGAAGAGCGACTGACTACCACTGATCAGTGATCCGCCAAGGGGCATGCTCACGTTACCTGCCTCAATGCGCTTGATGATTTCGTCGTCGTAACCTGTGTACTCCAGGCGCATCTCGTTTTCAAAGTCGAAGGTTGCCTGCGTGTTGTAGTTGGTGGAGAGCTTCATTTTGTCTCCAATATTTCCAATGATGTTCATCTGGATACGCTGGTCGAAGTCGAAGGTGGTAATGCTTCGCTGGCGCTCGGGAATCTGTGGGTTTTCGTTCTTGTTGATGTTTATACCAAAGATGAGCTCTGCCGTACCCTGTGGGCGGATGTCGATGGTATTTCCTCCGAAAATGCGGTCAAAGGCTTCCGACTCAATTTTGAGCTGGGGAGCAAATCCGCCGCCTGTGCCATCTTCTGCGGCCTGCGCCATGGATTGTACTGCTTCTTTTTCGCGCCAGTATTCCTCCAGCGACCTCTGCATGTCGTAGTTCATGTACTCCTCAAACGACATCACCGTGGGGTTGCGGTAGTCTATTTGATCACCGATGCGCTGGTAGATAAAATAGTTGCCCGTTTCGGGGTCGTATTCTACCACACTTTCAATGTTTGAGGGGTCTTGCAGGTTGATTCCGCCTTGCTGTTCAAAAGGGTTGATATTGTCGCCAAAGGGGAATGGCAGATCCACATCAGGCGAATCCGGCTGAAGCACGTATATGCCACCAGGTATCCATGTCTCCGGGAAAGCGTGGTACGAAGCAACAGCTTCCGTACCGGACGCCAATCCGATCAACAAAATACCCAGTATGAACAGTAGAATATTCCTACACCGTAAACTCAACTGTCTAGTTTCCTTATCGCTACATCATCTTCAGCGCAAGCTTAATCAAGTCTTCAACCGGCAAATCACTCCCCCTATCTGCCAGTGCTTTCTCAATTGCCTGCTCTGCCTTGAGCCGCTCAAAGCCCAACGAGCATAGGGCTATTAACGCCTCTCCTCGCGCTGTATTGTGCGAACTTGTTAAATTATCCAAACTAACTGCCTGTGTTGCCTTTTTGTCCTGTAAATCAGCTACAATACGCTGTGCAAGTTTAGGCCCGATTCCCTTCACGCCACGAAACCTTTTTACATCGCCCGAAATGACTGCGCTGTGCAGCTCATCGGGTGCCATTGAAGAAAGGATGGTGCGGGCGATATTGGAGCTTACCCCGGAAATGTTGATCAACGACCTGAACAGGTCTCTTTCCTGCCCCGTGGTAAAGCCAAACAGCTGGTGCTGGCTTGCTCCGGAGCGCACATCTACCGAAACCGAGTAGTGAATGAGTAGCTTGCAGGCCTCTTCATTCCTAATGCGTTCGTAGGTGAAAAGAGAAATCAGCACTTCATAGCCCACACCGCCACACTCAATGATGACGTATGAGGGCTGCTTTTCAACCAGTTTACCTTGCAGATGTGCTATCATAACTTACTTGGTTTGGGCATCTACCACAGCAATTCGCACCATGTTCACGATTTCGCGAACCGAGCTGTTGAGCTGCAATACGTGAAAGGACTTTTGCATTCCCATAAGCACAGGCCCGATGGCCTCCACCTGACCGATTTCCTGAACCAGTTTATAGGCAATATTACCGGATGCCAGGTCGGGGAAGATCAGTGTATTCACTTTTCGGTCGTTCAGAATGGAGAAGGGAAACATCTCCGAAAGCATGGCTTTGTTCAGGGCGAAGTTGGCCTGCATTTCGCCGTCAACCACCATTTCGGGGTGTCTTTCGTGCAGTGCCTTCACTGCGTTTTTCATCTTCATGGCTTTTTCGCCGCGCGAAGATCCGAAGTTGGAGTATGAAAGCATCCCAATCACGGGTTTTATTTTGAGTCGGCGAACGGTGCGGTCGGTAAGGCGGGCTATTTCCACCACGGTCTCCATATCGGGGTTCATGTTTACCGTGGTATCGGCAAAGAAAAGCGGCCCTTTGTTTTTGGTGATCATGATGTACATCCCTGCCACCACATTCGTGTCGTCTTCTTTTCCGATGATCTGCAGCGCCGGCCTGATCACATCGGCGTAATGACGGGAAGCGCCCGAAATAAGTGCGTCGGCAAAGCCTGTTTTCACCAGCATGGCTCCAAAGTAGTTTCGCTGTTGCATCAATTGGTTGGCCTCGTACAACGTTAGCCCTTTACGCTGGCGCATGGCGTAGTACTGTTCGCCAAACTGCAGCCTGCGTTCGTACTCTTCGGTACTCTGGGGGTCAATGATCTCCACCCCGTCCAGTTCAAGCTGGTTGTCGCGAATAATTTTCAGGATGCGCTCGCGCTTTCCGAGCAGCACCGGGTGCGCAAAGCCTTCGTCGCGGGCAATCTGGGCGGCTTTCAGCACTTTGTAGTTGTCGCCTTCGGCAAACACCACGCGCTGCGGGTTCATTTTGGCTTTTTCGGTGATTCCCTTGATGAGTTTGTCATCCAATCCGAGCCTGAGGTTGAGTTCGCGCTCGTAGGCCTCCCAGTCATTGATGGGGTTTTGCGCCACACCCGACTCCATGGCGGCACGGGCCACAGCGGAGGCCACGTAGGTAATAAGCCGGGGGTCGAGGGGCTTGGGGATGATCATATTGCGTCCAAAAGCCAGATTGCGCTGACCGTAGGCTTCGTTCACCTCTTCGGGAACGGTTTCTTTTGCAAGGGAAGCAATGGCACGAACGGCTGCAAGCTTCATTTCCTCGTTGATAGACCTGGCCCGAACATCAAGCGCTCCGCGAAAAATGTAGGGAAAGCCCAGCACATTGTTTACCTGGTTGGGATGATCACTTCGGCCCGTAGCCATAATGATATCCTTTCGGGCAGCGGTGGCTTCGCGGTACGAAATCTCCGGTTCGGGATTGGCAAGTGCAAAAACGATGGGGTTCTCAGCCATGGTTTTCACCATATTGCCATTCATGATATTGCCGCGAGAGAGCCCGAGAAACACATCGGCGCCGGGGAGGCATTCCTCAAGTCTGCGAAAGGCTGTTTGGCGTGCAAAGGGTTGTTTGGCCGGATCGAGATCCTCTCTGTCGGTGTGAATCACGCCCTTGCTGTCGAGCATCAGAAGATTCTCGGGGTTCACGCCGAGGGCAATGTACAACTTGGCGCAGCTAATGGCCGAAGCGCCCGCTCCGTTGATGACGATGCGCACCTTGCCGATTTCCTTGCCGGCAATCTCCAGTGCATTGATAAGCGCCGCACCGCTGATGATGGCCGTGCCGTGCTGATCGTCGTGCATCACCGGAATGTCCAGTTCTTCCTTCAGGCGACGTTCAATTTCAAAGGCTTCGGGCGCTTTGATGTCTTCGAGGTTGATGCCCCCGAATGTGGGTGCTATGGCTTTCACCACCGACACAAAGTGCTCCGGATCGGTTGCATCCACCTCAATATCAAAAACATCAATATCAGCAAAAATCTTAAACAGGAGACCCTTTCCTTCCATCACCGGTTTGGACGCAAGTGGCCCTTGATCGCCAAGCCCGAGCACGGCCGTTCCGTTGGATATAACAGCCACAAGGTTACCTTTTGCCGTATACCTGTACGCATCGTCGGGGTTGGCAGCAATGGCTTTCACCGGCTCGGCCACTCCAGGAGAGTAGGCAAGCGACAAATCGCGCTGGCTGCTGTAGGGTTTGGTAGGAACGACCTGGATTTTTCCGGGTCGGTCCTGTTCGTGATAGTCTAATGCATCCTGTGTTCTGATTTTCACCATGCCTCTGGATTAAGGCTGCGAATTTAGGAAATCTGAGCGTTGCGTGCTGCGCAAATCGGCAATGCGGTGAGGGCATAAAAAAAGCCGGACTTTTGTAAGTCCGGCTTCTCTCAATCAATCTTTTACCTACTGTTTCATTACCACGTTGGATGACACCTGCTCTCCGTTGTTGTTGAACAGACGCGCCACATACGTGCCTGCGGGCAATCGGCCGATATCCAACATTTGCGATTGAAGCACCGAAAGCTGAAGCACATGCTGCCCACTCAGGTTGAAGAAGGCTACTTCGGCAATGTCGTCGTGATCTCCTTTTTCCACAAACAGGAAATCGGTGGTAGGGTTGGGGTAGAGTTTTACCACATCCCGCAGGCGCTCGGCCACTGAGGTGGTTTCGTTGAAGTAGAAGATACCGGTGTCCGTATTGTCGGGATTACCTATTTCGGTTACCGAAACCTCAATAATGGCACCGCCGGGATTGTTAAACGGATAGACGTGGACATCCAATGTACCGGATTCGCCTGCATTCAGCGTAAACTGTGCGCTGCTAACGGGCCAGGAGTGACAGAGGTTTTTGTCGCAAACTGCACTTTCCCATCCATCGGTGATGGACACAACGTTTCTTTCCCACTCGCACTCCACGGCTGCGTCGGCATTGTTAATCACAAAACTGTATCCCACAGATTCGAAAATGGCCTCATTCACTGTTGTAAAAACCGGTGTCGGGTCAACAACAAGTTGCGCAGATAAGGTAGAGGTGGTAAAAAGAGTAGCTGAAAGCAAAAAAACAGGTAGATATTTCTTCATGGATCTCGTTTTAGAGTGAGGTAAACAAATGTTATCGCCTACAAAGGTCAACCAAAGGTAACAAAAACCAGCTGATGTAGTTCAAACTTTCGTTTGCGCACACAAACATAGGATATCAACCCAGGGTGAAGCCATGGAAGCAAGGCTACACTGCAACCCCTTGCAGCCGCTACTAATTGTTTTTTAGATGCTCACAACTTTGATTTACGGCGCGGCGACGGGGGTTAAACGCTCCTTTTACAGGTGGCACTACCGCTTTTCAACAAGCGAAAACAGGGCTCATAGGACTTCAATATAAAGCGCTATTATGTGCACACAAAACGTTACTTTTGTGACTTCCGCTCGGACAAAATTTTGACCTTCGAAGTTGGAAACAACTTTTTGACAAACCGTATCCGAAACAACCTTTAACCATTAAATCAATATCACATGAAAAAAGTTTACTCATTTCTTGCTGTTGCTGCGATTTTCGCGCTGAGCACAACAGCCATTGCTCAGACCCAGCGAATGGTTCTGATTGAAAAAGGCTCGAATGCCTCCTGCGGTCCGTGTGCTGCCCAAAACCCCGGATTTCACTCCATGCTCAGCACTGTAGATGACAAGCATGTTGCCATCAGCTACCAGTGGTACTTTCCAGGGTTTGACCCCATGAACCAGCACAACCCAACTGAGGCAAACGCGCGCTTCTCAACCTATTATGGTAATAATGGGGTGCCTACCGCGATGATAGACGGTGTTGTGCCCACCAATGCATACCCTGGTTTCAACGGGGGCTATGCGGGTTCGCCGGCAGGTTTCTCCGCTTCTATGATCAACGATCGTTACGCCGTGCCCTCTCCTTTCCAGATTGACATCGATTACTCTATCACTCCTTCGGCCATTACTGCTGAGGTGACTGTAACCGCCACTCAATCCGTTAGCGGCAACAACCTTAAGCTGCGAATCGCTGCCATTGAGCGGGTGATTCAATTTGCTTCTGCCCCCGGAACCAACGGCGAAACTACTTTCTACAATGTTATGAAGAAATTCATGCCCAACACCAACGGACTGAACCTTCAAAACTCATGGGTAGCCGGCGACAGCCAGACATTTACCCAAAGCTGGACGCACCAGAACATCTACGATTTTGGACAATTGTCGGTAGTTGCTTTCGTTCAAAATGATGCCAATAAGGAAGTGATGCAAGCCGCACGGGCTGATGATGCCGTACTCGAATCATCCATGAGCCACGCGGCCATTGTTTACAATCTGAATGCTCCTGCAGATGTATGTGTGGGAAGCAACACCATCTCCCCACAGGTAACGCTCCGCAACACCGGTAACCAAAACCTTACCTCTGCCGACATTGTGGCCTCAGTGGGTGGAGCACAAGCCACCTACAACTGGACAGGGAACCTCGCCCTCATGAGTGAGGCTACCATTACTCTGGATCCGATTACCTTCGATGCCGTGGACGGCACAAACACCCTGGAGGTGGAGGTTCAAAACCCAAACAACAACTCCAATGAGGAAGGAACATCAAGCGTTTCTACCGATTTAACTGCCGCTCCGGATGCAGGTATAGGCGTATTGGTGACCATAGTTACAGACAATTATGGCGACGAAACCTACTGGCGTATTCTGAACGAAGACGGTGCGAAAGTAGCTGAAGGCGGTAATCCCAATGTAGAAAATAACTTTGGTACCGGAAATTTCCCCCCTCCGGCCGGAACGGGTACCTATGCCAACAACCAGACCTACAACCATGAGGTTGAGCTGGACGCAAACGGATGTTACACCTTTGAAATTTTCGATTACTTTGGTGATGGTATGTGCTGCCAATACGGCCAGGGCTCTTACACGGTGCGAAACCTTACCACCAATGCCATCCTGATGCAAGGTGGCGACTTTGGGGGAATGGAAAGCGGCAAGTTTGCCCGCACAGGATCAAGCTCCGTTTCTGAGTACGATCTGAACAAAAACCTGCTCGTGTATCCCAACCCTGTAGTGAACGACCTCCGAGTTGAACTCAACATGGTTGAGCATGCCCGCGTGATGATTGACGTGTACGACCTCACCGGAAAAATCGTATACTCTCAAGACTTTGGGATGCAGCCTGCCGGTGAGTTTGTAACCACCATGCAGTTTGGCAACCTCAGCAGCGGAATGTACTTGTTGAACCTACGGGCCAATGATACCAGCATTACCCGCAAACTCACTGTGAACAGATAATTCAATCAAACCTAATGGAATCAGTAGTCCGGTTCGCCGGACTGCTGATTCTTTTTTTAAGACCCTCTCAAATACGTTGAAAGCACTTCTGTTTTTCGGACTTCTACTACCGCTCTTTGTCAAAGGGCAGGAATTGGTGTTGCGCGGAGATACGGCAGAGGCCTCAAACCTCACCCTCACCATCCATACCGACTGCTGGCCCGAAGAAAACACCTGGAAAATTACGGATGAGTGGAACGACGAAATTTATTCAGGAGGGCCCTACCCGGGGGTTATACTGGATGAAATCATTGTTGCGATGTGGCTCGAAACCGGCACCTATACATTTACTTTCTACGATGCCGCCGGCGACGGTCTGTTTGGAACGCAATGGGGAAATCTTTGCGCGGCCAACGGCAGCATTCTCCTGCAGGACGCAGGCGGAAACGTGCAGCTTGATTACGACGGAAGCTTCAACTTCGACTCCCTCACTGTTACTTTCACCTTTGACGAGTCAGTGGGAATTCACGAAATCGACCCCAGCCCCGTTGTAAAACTGTACCCTAATCCTGCCTCAGATATCGTGTTCATAGAAATGGAATGGAACCGTCGCGAACCGCTGGTGCACCTGGAAGTGTTTGGCACGGATGGCAGGCTATGGCTGCGAAAAGATATCGCCTCAATCGACGGACATTCGGTTTTGAGTACCCTTGATATCGGCCACCTACCCTCAGGCTTGTACCTGGTTACCACCCGCAATCAGTCGTTTTCGAACACCCAAAAACTCATCCGACATTGAGAAGAACTCTACGATGGTCTGCTATTTGCGTAATCAGCAGCCTAACATCACATTCAATCTAAAACTCATCACCATGAAAAATTTTGCATTGATTCTGGGCCTTGTACTGGCCGCTTCTTTCTCTCACGCTCAATCAGGGCAGTTTCAGGTTCCCAACGTTAAGGTGAAAGACCTGAAAGGAAACTGGATCAACACATCGCACTTTGACAACGACGGCAAGCCCATGATCATCAACTTTTGGGCTACGTGGTGCATGCCCTGCAAGCGGGAGCTGAACAACATTGCTGAAGTATATCCCGATTGGGTGGATGAAACGGGTGTAAAACTGATTGCCATCTCCATTGATGATGCAAGGAGCGAATCGCGCGTGATACCCTACGTAAATGGTGCCGACTGGGATTACGAAGTGTACATTGACTCCAATGCTGACTTTAAGCGCGCCATGAACGTGAACAACGTTCCCCACACATTTTTGGTAGATGCCTCGGGCAATGTAGTGTGGCAACACAACAACTACGCTCCCGGCGATGAGGACAAGCTCTACAAAGAAATCAAAGCCCTGGTGGGTATGCGTTAAAGCCCATCTTTTGAACCAACCTGTTTAACACATAATCCATGAAAAAACTCCTGTTGGCAACAGGATTACTGGTGTTTTTTATTCTGCCCGAATTACAGGCTCAGGACAGCAAAAAACCCGATCTCGGCTCCATTCACGGCAATATACAGCTCGATGGACAGTATTACCGCGAGGACAGTTTGATCAATGCCATTCCCCCGCCCGAGCAGGTAGGGCTGATGGGTTTTGCCAACCTTATCTACACACGAGGCAACCTCACTGCAGGGGTGCGCTTTGAAACCTACACCCCGGCCCTGCTGGGCTACCCTGCCAGCCCCGACCTTCCGTGGACAGGCAGCGGCATAGGCTACCGTTTTGCGCAATACAGTACTGATATGTTTGACGTTACCATCGGAAACTTCTACGAGCAATTCGGAACCGGAATGATCTTGCGCGCTTTTGAAGAAAGAGGACTAGGAGTGGACAACGCCATAGATGGTTTCCGGCTGAAAGTTACTCCCCATCGTGCTGTAACCATAACAGGCCTCTACGGTAAGCAGCGCAGGCACTTCGACAACGGTTTTACAAAGGGAGCAGGAATTGTGCGTGGTATCAACACCGATGTAAACCTCACCTCGCTTTTTGATTCTGCAGGTGTGGCGAAAACACGCATTTTTGTTGGAGGTAGCTTTGTTAGCAAGTACCAGGAAGACCGAAACCCGCTGTTTAACTACCCCGAAAACGTAGGGGCATGGGCCGCACGGGCCAGCATATTGCGCGGAGGTTTTGCCCTTAGAGCCGAATACGTTTACAAAGACAATGACCCAAGCCGTCAAAATTCTTTGATTGTGCCAGACAGCGAAATTGCACCGGGACTGGGGCTCTACAAACCCGGACAGGGAATTGACATCAATATGAGCTATTCAACCAGAGGTTTTGGTGCATCGCTCACGGCCAAATCGCTCGACAATATGTCGTTTCAAAGCGACCGAAACGCAGGCCCCTTTGACCTCAACATCAATTATATTCCGGCCACCACCGTACAGCACACATACAACCTGCCAGCCACCCTCTACCCTTACGCTACACAACCCAACGGAGAAGTTGCGTTTATGGGTGAGATCTTCTATACCATGAAGCGTGGCTCTAAACTGGGCGGAAAGTACGGAACCAAGATTGAGGTGAACTACGCGGTGGCAATGTCGCCCGACACCACCTTGCTCAATGATATGGACGGGCGCCGCTTTGGCTACGAAACCCGTCTTTTTGCCATAGGCGACAATATGTACTTTCAGGATTTTAACATCTCCGTTTCAAGAAAACTGAGCCGCAAAGTAAAAGCCAAGTACATGTACATCAACCTGGTGTACAACAACGACATCATACAGGGGGCATTTGATTACCGCGGCGAAAAAGTGAGTGGCACGGTGTATTCCGACATTCACCTGGTGGATATGGACTTCCGGATCAAGAGCAACAACCTCCGAGTTGAACTTCAGCACCTCCGAACCAATCAGCACCTCGGCAGTTGGGCAACCGTACTGGCTGAGTACACCATCTCACCCAGTTGGTTCTTTACCGTGATGAACCAATGGAACTACGGAAACAAGAATTCAGATGAGCGCTTTCACTTTCCTTTTGTGGCCGCAGGATATATCACCGGGGGAAGCCGTATTATGGTAAGCTACGGAAGGCAGCGCGCGGGTGTGTTTTGTGTAGGAGGCATCTGCAGAACGGTACCGGCGTCAAATGGATTGACGGTACAATTCACCAGCACTTTTTAACTTTGCAGTGATGAAGCACATTGTTTGTATAGCAGCTCTGGCCCTTGCAGCGTTTGCCTGCGATAAAGTGGAGGACCCGTTCACGGGCAATGATGGCTCAGGAGGTGGAGGAGGCGAGTCGGGCGTGCGTGTGGTACTGCTCGAAAAACTCACCGGTTTCCGCTGCACCAATTGCCCACAGGCCAACTCTGTTGCCAATAATCTCAAAAATGTGTTCGGTGAACAATTGGTAGTGGTGGGCGTGCACGCGTCTCTTCAGTTTGCTTTTCCCACGGGGGCTACTCCAAACGACCCTTACTACACTGACTTCCGTACCGTTGCAGGTGAAGCCTACTACAATTTCTGGGGACAGCCCTCACTTCCCGTGGGACTTGTAAGCCGCAGTTTTTTCGATGGGCAGCAAACCATTCCTTCGGAGGCATGGGCCGAGCAAATCAGCAACCTGCTGGCAGCTCCGTTGAAAGCCGATGTTTTTATTGAGAATCTCAACTATGACCAGGGGAGCCGCAGCCTGAGTTTTGATGTATCCATGAACGTAATCGAAGAAATGGAAGCCGGCGAGTATTTTATGACTGCCTACCTTGTGGAAGACAGCATCTACGACTGGCAAACAAACAACAATGTTAATGTAGAAAATTACCTGCACCGCAACGTGCTTCGCGACAATATCAACGGCACCTGGGGTGCATTGGCCTTCTCCAGCGGAAACACGGGCCAGCAAAATACACTGAGTTATCAATACACGCTGGACCCTGCATGGAAGGAGCAACACTGCGAACTGGTGGTCTATTTATACCACGCCGAAACGCGCGAAATTATACAAGCGGCTCATTCATGGGTGATGAACCCTTAAGTGATCTGCTTGTTGCATTATATAACGCTGCCCTCAACGGGCGTATAACTTATCAATTATGACACGTACTTACACCGCGATCACCACATTGTTAAGCTTCACCCTAACTATGGTTTTTACGGCCAGCAGTGCGCAAAAGTCAGATGACTCATGGCGTATTGGTCTCTCTGCCGGAATGAATACCAGCGCCCTGTTGGGTGACCCGGATGGTAATTTTCAGAAGATTGGTGTTACCGCCGGAGTGATTGCCTACAAACCCATGAGTGAAAAAAGCTCGTTCGAAACGGGTCTGTATTTCTTCCAAAAAGGGGTGCGCATTCAACCCAATCTGGATCTCAACATTTTCAGCGACTACAGACTTTCGCTTAACTATCTTGATGTACCCCTTCTCTACGTGTACCGTATTTCGAGGCTTGAAGTGGAGCTGGGCCCGTCGCTGGGCATTCTGATCTCGCAAAACGAAGAAGACCTGGAGGCCCAAACCTCGGGGTCACCCGGATTCAATCTGCTGGAAGTAGCCGCAAACGCTGGAGTTCGTTGGAGGGCTGCCGACAATTTTCGGCTTGGTTTGCGCTATCACCTCGCCCTTTTGCCATCGCAATCCCTCACTGCAGGAGGTATCTCCACATTGCGCGGCCGGCACAACCACGCCATTGTGCTTTACGGCACCTTTTTATTCTAGGCAATTTTTGCGCTTCTGTCTCGTTGGATGCATATGTCCTGCTCAACGACACTTCTGTTAAATTGGTCTAAAAGCAGGGATCCCAACCACGGATTTCACGTAGAATTCCTAACTTCAACGTCCAAAATTAACTGCAAAACCCTACCATCATGCTGGAATTGAGTAAGAAGATTCTATCGAAGGTGAGTTTCGACCGAAAGTTGTTTCGCAAAGAACTCCGCAAAGCTGTAACCTGGGTGAACAAGGATGAATTAATTCTCCTTAGGGCGTGGTGCCTGGCAACATTTGGCCACATCTACGCCGAGATTATCCTGGAGGTGTTCGACCACCAGGTTGGGGCCGCTGTATGACGCGCCCTGTAATGACAACCTAACTAAAAAAGCCTGCCCTGATCAGCAGGTAAATCCTGATTAAAATGTGCAAACGCCGCCGGAGTAGCTTGTCTGCCACGCGGCGTTCTGCTTAAATAGCCCTCCTGTATTAAGAACGGCTCGTACACTTCCTCGATGGTGCCCGGATCTTCGCCCACCGCGGTGGCAATGGTGGTTAAACCCACCGGTCCGCCGCCAAATTTTTCAATAATGGCCCTTAGAATGCGGTTGTCCATGTCGTCCAATCCGCGTTGGTCCACATTCAGCGCATTGAGAGCATGGCGCGCGATGTTGGTTTCAATGGTACCATCGCCTTTAATCTGGGCAAAATCGCGCACCCTCCGCAACAATGCATTGGCGATACGGGGTGTACCACGGCTGCGCGATGCTACCTCAAACGCAGCTTCGTCGGTAATGGGTATATCCAGCAACTCCGATGAGCGGTGCACAATATGGGTCAGGGTCTCCGTATCGTAGTACTCAAGCCTGGCATTGATTCCAAAACGCGCTCTGAGCGGAGCTGTTAGTAAACCCGAACGCGTGGTGGCGCCTATCAAGGTAAAGGGGTTCAGTGCAATCTGCACCGTGCGCGCATTGGGCCCGGAGTCAATCATGATGTCAATCTTGTAATCCTCCATGGCAGAGTAGAGGTACTCTTCAATCACCGGACTCAAACGATGTATCTCATCAATGAACAACACGTCGTTGGGCTCAAGATTGGTAAGCAGCCCAGCCAAATCACCGGGCTTGTCGAGTACCGGCCCGGAAGTAATGCGTATGCCTACTCCCATTTCGTTGGCGATGATGTTGGCGAGAGTTGTTTTGCCAAGACCGGGCGGGCCGTGTAGCAACACGTGGTCCAGTGATTCCCCCCGCTTGAGCGCCGCTGCCACAAAAACTTTCAGGTTTTCGGTGGTGCTGCGCTGACCGGCAAAATCGTCGAAAACCTTGGGCCTGAGTACGCGGTCAACTTCCCGATCGGTAGCTTTCGACTCTTCCCTGAAATCAAAGTGCTCTTCCTCGCCCATGGAAGCAAATTTAGCCATTCGCCATGCAGGGGGCATTACAGATGTCAAAAAAAACGCACCTTTATACGCACAAACACCCTAACATTCATGAAACACCTCTTGCTCGCCGTCACTGCTATGTTACTTATTGCATCCACTTGTAAGCGCAGCAAGGAAGAGTGTCCGCCAGACATGATATGCACCATGATATTCAAAAGCATACATGTACAACTTCAATACGAATCAGGCAGCCCGGTGATTCTCACCCGAGCCACCCTTAGCGCCCCGCACCTTTCTACGCCGCTCAACCCCATGGAAGACCCTCTTGGTGAAGGCCATTACCTGTTGGTGAATGACGGGCATATGAACATGCTCTCGCACCGGCAAGGCAAAGAATTTTTGTTTGAAGGCTGGGTGGACGACGAGCGAGTGGTAAGCCAAACCTATGTACTTCGTCATGATTGCTGCCACGTGGAACTTGTTGAAGGCCCCACTGAGCTGGTTCTTCCGGACCCTTCGCAATAAACCCGCAGCACAACGTAGCCTTTGTCAAAATCCCAGGTATCAAGAGGAATCCAATCTGAGTGCAGGGATTCCATGTCGTAGGGCGTGCGAACCACAAAAAAGGTAGTGCTGTTTTCAGGCGTCGTTGTGGCTGGCAGCCGGCCGTGTTTGTGGAGGTAATAGCTGATGTACAAATCCAATTCTGCAACCACAGGCAGCTCCTCTTTCGGGTCGAGTTCGGCAATGGTTGCGGCCATGCGTTTCCACGGCTCTTTTTCGGGCTCCTGAAAATGCGGATTGAACCAAAGAAGGTTGGCTCCAACCGACAATATCCAAACAGCCCAGATTGTCAGCCTCCATGGTTTCGTCGCCTTGTTCACACCAGCCCAACCGATGGCTACCAGAAGGATAAGTGCCGGAAGGTAAATCACCGTGTAGCGCTCGTGCAGCATTGGCACGAGCACAAATGACGCAATGAACGGAATATAGAAGCCCATCAGGGCCAAACCCGCCAGCCACCATTGAAAGGGAATTAACTGCCTGGCCCACACAAAAGCCATCGCCATTCCGGCCAGCCAAAAAGCAAACTCTGCCGGGTTCTTGCCCGAATACCGGTACATGTATTCTGCGAAATGCCAGGGTGCAGGTTTCTCTATCCAGATATCGGATGGTACCCCGGAAAACATCACGGGCATCCAGGGAGCAAACAACAATGCTACCGCACACATGTACCACATGACCCGAAAAGCTCCCTGCCTGACACTCTTCACAAACACAGCAATCAAAACGGCTGTAAAACCAATTGCCACCGAAAGAAAAACCCCGAAATAATGGGTGTAGCAAAGCAACGTCAGGTATAGAACTACCGCCACACCATGTTTCCAGCTTGCCCCCATAAGCACGCGATAACCATGTGCCAGTGCACCGAGAGCCAACACATACATCATGCTGTAAAAGCGTACCTCGGTGGCGTAGTAGATGTGAAAAAAATGCAGTGATGTAAGCGCAAGCGCTGCCAGCGCCACCAGGCGCGAATCCGTAATCAGTTTTGCGTAACGCCAGGTAGCGAACAACCCCAACACACTCCACAACAAAGCCAAACTTCGTCCGGCAAGATCAGTGTCGCCAAACAGCCGCAGCCAGCCGTGCAACATTAAATCAAAGAGGGGAGGGTGTGTGTCGCGGGCGGCGTTCGCCACAACCTCTGAAAAGGAACGCCAACTCGCCGAGTGTTCCATAGACCAAATCTCGTCGAGCCAAAGTCCTCCTTTCGTGATATTTAACAATCGCAAGGCAATTCCTGCCAGCAGCAAAATCCCGACACCCGCCAGGTAAAGCCCATTGCGCTCTGCAGGATGCTCAGCTTTCATACGTTTTGTTTCGGGCAGCCCTCAAACATGGGCGATAATTAAAGTAGATGCGCAATAGTTCAAATGGCACTTTGAGAAGGTATGTGAAAGTTATGCGCGAGTCACCTTTTTCAATCCAGGTTTCGAGTGGAACCTCGCGCATATTTCCAAGTGCATACGCGTAGCCCCTGGCACAAACGATTCTCGCAAAAACCTCAATGTCAAAGAGCCATCTGCTTAAAAACGATTTACTGAAGACTACTTCCACCAGCGAGGCGCGCAAAAGCTTGGCCCCGCACTGTGTATCGTAAACCGGAAGCCCAAGGATCATGCTGGCAAGTGTAGAGAAAACGCGGCCGAAGTAATGACGGGTGAGATTGCGATGAACCTGGTTTCCCAAAAGTTTGATTCGCGCTCCAAAAACAAATGCACAATCCGGATTTTGAATTATCACTGTTTGCAGGCGGCTCAATTCGTTGAGGGGAGTGGATAAATCCGCATCGAAATAAGCGATGCCATCAAACTCCTTCCAACTCAAACAAAACAATGCTCCCTGCCGAACAGCCTCTGCTTTTCCACTGTTTGTTTCCAGATTAAGGGTGCGGATGCGATCGGGAAAATCCCGGCTAAGGTTTTCTGTAACTTCCGCCGTTTGGTCGGTGCTTCCGTCGTTCACCAACAGCAGATGAATACCTGGCTTGGCCTGGGCCACGAAACGTTTGATTTCCTGAACCGGTAGCCGGCTGGCCTCATTGTAACATGGTATAACTACGCAGATTTTCTGCATACGGCGTAGGTTGAAAGTCCGGGCAATCGCAAGCCCAGCTTGTTCAGCACAAAGAGGATCTTGAAATCCGCGTACAATACCGATATCATCAAAGCCGAGAGCAAACGGCTCCCCTTCCAAACGCCAATCCCCATGTTGGTGTTGGGAGCTGGCCGGGTAATGAGCTCTTTTATCTTCACCAACAAACGCGGTATCAGCAAGCTCAGAAAAAAGTAACCCCTCCTTTCCGTTGCGAAACCCGCAGATGCCAGATTACCTTTCAGCACGCGTGAGGTGTAGCGGCGGTAATGCTTCAAAAACACATCGCGCACGGTATGCAGGGAGGCATACGCCGGCACGGTGATGATAAACCTCGTTTCATCGGTAATTGAGGGAAAATTCCGCAGCCATTGCATGAAAGCCACATCATCTTCAATATGTTCAATCACATCAAGCAGCAGCACTACATCCACCTTAGGGATGGTGCTGTAATCAATATCTTTGAGCGACTTATATGCCCTGATGGGTTTGTCTTTCAATTGCTCATGGATTTCGCTCAACATATCATCGGTAAAGGCTATATCTACCGCTGAATAGGAGTTTTGAGGTGATGCGAGCGCCAAAGACTGCACAACAAAAGTATCCCCACAGCCAAGATCCAGAACGTGCAACCGCTCGTTTGGACGGGTTTTCAGCACATCTTTCATGATGCTCTGAATAACTTTCAAGCGGGCCCTTTCCCAGGGGTGGCGCTCATTTTCGTTGTAATGCAGATTTCTTGCTTCGATGAGGTCCATCGCGGCTTTTTTGACTTTGTGTGCTAAAAGTAGTGGTTTCGCCAATATGTTGGTCAAACCTTTCAGGAACCATTGGCCGCCGAAAACGCGCACCATTTACCCCTTACGAATTGCGTATTTTTGGAGGCCGTTTTCCGGAATAGCCGGATAGAAATGTTTCAAATACCTTAGACCGCATGTCCGAAAATATTTATAACGTTGTAAACGAGAGCTATGGATTTATTTTTGATCCTGAGCTTGTGCGTGAGATTGCTGAATCAGGCCAGCTGCTGGACGTGGAGTCCGGAGAATTGATTATGGATATCGGGCAATCCATCTCCCACATGCCTTTGCTTATAAAAGGCAGTATGAAGGTGATGCGTGAGGATCAGGAAGGTAAAGAACTGTTGCTCTACTTTCTTGAACGCGGCGATACCTGCACCATGTCATTATCCTGCTGCCTTGGCAACAAAAAGAGTGAAATTCGGGCCATTGCAGAAGAACCTACCCGGCTGGTAATGATTCCAGTAGACAAAATGGACGAGTGGTTGCAGCGCTTTAAGAGCTGGCGCAATTTCATTTTCGACTCCTACCAGATCAGACTTAACGAATTGATGGAAACGCTGGACAGCCTTGCGTTTATGCGCATGGACGAGCGCCTTGAGAAATACCTCCACGATCGCGTAAAACTGATGGGCGACACCACGGTGACCCATACACACCAGCAAATTGCCAACGACCTCAACACCTCACGCGTAGTGGTGTCGCGCCTGTTGAAACAACTGGAACGTCAGGGTAAAATCAAGCTGGGCCGCAATAAGATTGAAGTGCTGAACTTCTAAACCCCGGTTTTACTGGTAGTCTTTAATGTTGAAGGACTCCATAAACTTGGTGGTGTAATTGCCCGCCCGGAATTCCTCGTTCTTAAAGAGTGCCTGATGGAAAGGCACCGTGGTTTTGATACCCTCAATGATGTACTCATCGAGCGCGCGCTGCATTTTGAGGATTGCTTCCTCGCGTGTTTGCGCCACGGTAATGAGTTTGGAAATCATTGAATCGTAGTTAGGCGGAATGGTATAACCTGCGTACACGTGGGTGTCCAGTCTTATTCCGTGTCCTCCCGGCTCGTGGTAGTCGGTAATTTTACCGGGTGAAGGTCGGAAATCGTTGAAGGGATCTTCAGCGTTGATGCGGCATTGGATGGCGTGCATGGTTGGCTCGTAGTTTTTGCCTGAAATGGGAATACCCGCCGCAATTTTAATCTGCTCTTTGATCAGGTCATAGGTGATTACCTCTTCGGTAATGGTGTGCTCTACCTGGATTCGAGTGTTCATTTCCATGAAGTAGAAGTTTCGGTTCTTGTCAACCAAAAACTCTACGGTTCCCACACCTTCGTAATCTACCGCTGCAGCAGCTTTAATGGCCGCCTCTCCCATGGCTTTGCGCAAGGCTTTGGTCATAAACGGCGAGGGAGTTTCTTCCACCAGCTTTTGGTGACGGCGCTGAATGGAGCAATCCCGCTCGCTCATGTGGCAAAAGGTACCAAACTGATCACCTGCAATTTGTATTTCAATGTGGCGGGGTTCCTCCACAAACTTCTCCATGTACATTCCCGAATTGCCAAAAGCTGCCTGTGCTTCGCGCATGGCTTTTTCGAGTGATTCTTCCAGTTCTTTTTCCTCCCAGATCACCTTCATGCCTTTTCCGCCCCCTCCGGCAGTGGCTTTGATCATTACGGGGTAGCCAATTTCCTTAGCCATTTTTTTGGCTTCTTTAAGGTCTTCAATCAACCCATCGGAGCCGGGTACGGTGGGCACCCCGGCCTTCTTCATGGTCATTTTGGCCGAGGCCTTGTCGCCCATGGATTCAATCTGCTCGGGTAGGGCACCGATAAACTTGATGTTGTTTTCCTGACAAACCCTGGAAAATTTGGCATTTTCAGACAAGAAGCCGTATCCGGGGTGTATGGCATCTGAGTTGGTGATCTCAGCAGCGGCAATAATGCTCGGAATCTTGAGGTAGGATTCAGAGCTGGGTGCCGGGCCAATGCATACTGCTTCGTCGGCAAAACGCACGTGGAGACTATCGGCATCGGCTTTTGAGTAAACGGCTACCGTTTTGATTCCCATTTCCTTGCATGTACGAATGACGCGCAGGGCTATTTCGCCGCGATTGGCTATGAGGATTTTCTTAAACATGGACGAATGCTTTTTAAGCGGTTAGCAATCAGGAAGGGTCAACCAAAAACAATGGCTGATCGTACTCTACCGGTGATGAATCATCCACCAGCACCTTTACAATCTTTCCGCTCACCTCCGATTCTATTTCGTTGAAGAGCTTCATGGCCTCGATGATGCAAATCACCTTACCTTCTTTTACAGAATCACCCACATTTACAAATGCATCCTTATCGGGCGATGGGGAGCGGTAAAAGGTTCCGATCATCGGCGACTTGATGGTTACGTATTTGGAATCTTCCGCGGGCGCCTTGGGTGCTTCCGCGGCAGGTGCCGGAGTGGGCGCCGGGGCCGCGGCTGCAGCAGGTTGCGGAGCCTGCATCATTTGCTGCGGCATGGGGTGCATGTACTGTGGCATGGCTTCCTGGGCACCGCCACGGGTTCTCTTTTCCTTGTCGGATTTGATAATGATCTTGAAGTCCTTCTGTTCTATCTGAACTTCGCTCACACCCGATTTCGACACAAACTTAATCAGGTCCTGGATTTCTTCTAACTTCATTTTCGCTGTGTTATATCGTTCTTAATTGGGTTATTGAGGTGTGTCGTAAGCCCATTTTACGAGCACGGCACCCCATGTAAAACCTCCGCCAAAGGCTGAGAGGATAATATTATCTCCGCGTTTGAGTTGCGGTTCCCATTCCCATAAACAAAGCGGAATGGTACCTGCTGTTGTGTTTCCGTAGCGTTGAATGTTAATCATCACCTTGGACGTATCGAGCCCCATACGCTGGGCAGTGGCGTCAATAATGCGCAGATTGGCCTGGTGCGGAACCAGCCATGCCACATCATCACTGGTGAGGTTGTTGCGCTCCATGATTTCCACCGACACATCGGCCATGCGGGTTACTGCAAACTTGAACACGTGTTTGCCTTCCTGATAAACGTAATGTTCTTTGGCATCAATGGTTTCATGCGAAGCCGGCTTCACCGAACCGCCAGCTTTTTGGTGCAGATGCACAAACCCCGAGCCATCGCTGTACAACCTGGAATCAATGATACCATGACTGGTTTCGTCGGGTTCCAGCAGCACTGCTCCGGCACCATCGCCAAAAATGATACAGGTTGCACGATCGGTGTAGTCAATGATTGACGACATTTTATCTGCTCCCACCACCACAACTTTCTTGTACTTGCCCGATTCAATAAACTTTGAGCCTGTTTCGAGGGCGTACAAAAAGCCGGAGCAGGCCGCCATGATGTCGAAACTCCAACTGTTTACTGCTCCTACCTTATCGGCGATGAGATTGGCTGTTGCAGGAAACTGGTGGTCGGGGGTAACCGTTGCACAGATCAGAACATCAATCTCTGCGGGGTCGATATTTTTCTTTTCGCACAGCCTCCTGACGGCCTCGGCACCCATGTCGGAAGTTCCTTTTCCCGGCTCTTTCAGAATTCTACGCTCTATGATTCCGGTTCGCGATTGTATCCACTCATCGTTGGTATCCACCATTTTTTCGAGCTCCTCATTGTTGAGGACATACTCGGGAACGTATCCCTGAACGGCGGTAATGGCGGCAGTCAATTTCGACATAGGCATGGGGCAATAAGAAAGCCGCGCTCTTTGAACGCGGCTGCTAAGATATGTGATACGATTTAATTTCGGCTATATCTTCCGAATAAGACCCCTGCCAACTCTGCTAAAGAATGTAAAAACAAGGATTTTGCAGGGACACTAAGCTTGCAAAAGCAGCCTAGGCATTGGTGTCAATCACCACCTGACCTTTGTAGTACATTTTGCCTTCGTACCAATAAGCACGATGAAACTGGTGAGGTTCGCCGGTTACTTTGCAAAGTGCCACAACAGGAGCGGTTGCTTTGTCGTGTGTTCGTCTTTTGTCCCGTCGGGTAGTGGATTGTCTTCGTTTGGGATGTGCCATGACCGTATCTCTTTTTTTAGTTCAATGAATTCAAATCTGTCAGTTTGCTCCACCTAGGGTCTACATCATCATTCTTTGCATTGAGTTCGTCCAGAAGCCTCAAAGCCTCCTCGTTGCATTGGCCATCTTCGTGCACATTTCTGCGCGGAATGGCCAGCACAATCAACTCGTAAATGAAGGGAGCCATGTCTATTTCATACGCGTTGTGCGGAATAAACACCAGGTCATCTGAAGTTTCATCACCGGGATTGCCGTATTTCACAATCAGCTTTTTATCCCAGCTTACTGAAAAATCCAACGGGTCACCACATCGGTCACATACACCGCGGATAACACCCGTACCGGAAAAGTCAAACTCCATCAAGGTGCTCTTCTTTTCCAGTTTCAGCGAAACTTCAAAGTTACCCTGCTCTACCAGGCTACCTTCAATTGATGCAAAGAACGTGTCGTTTACCTCAAATTCGTAGTGGTGCAAACCCTCTTTCAGTCCTTCAAACTGAATGATATAAGTGCGTTTCCAATTCACCACGATTTCAATTAACGGCTCGCAAAAGGAGCGCAAATGTACGAAAAAGACCTATAGCCGAAAAAATTACCTTGCCTTTTTTTCATTGGTGGATCGGGCCTCGAGCGGGTTGGCCGTCATTTCGCGGTATTCCCGTCGCCAGTTGTAAATATCGCAGGCGGCATAAACCGCTGCACGAAAGCTGTTTGAACTTGCCTCATTCTTTCCGGCGATATCCATGGCAGGGCCGTGATCGGGTGATGTACGCACGATTGGAAGCCCGGCCGTAAAGTTCACCCCGCTCTCAAAAGCCAATGCCTTGAAAGGCGCCAGCCCCTGGTCGTGGTACATGGCAAGCACGGCATCGAAATGCTTGTGCTGCCCCGTTCCGAAGAATCCGTCGGAGCCGTATGGACCATAGGCGTAGTTGCCCTGAGACTGAAATGCAGCAATGGCGGGTTCAATAATGCGCTGCTCTTCGTCGCCAAGCAACCCGTCATCACCTGCGTGCGGATTGAGCCCCAGCACGGCAATGCGCGGTTTCACAATGCCAAAATCGCGTATCATGGATTGTTGGAGCAGGTCGAGTTTTTGAAGAATCAGGTCTTTACTCAGTTTACCTGCCACATCTTTCAGCGGCAAATGACCCGTTGCCACAGCCACGCGCAGACCCTCGCCAATCATCAGCATCAAGACTTTGTCTGTGTTGCTGTAGTGCGCCAGGTATTCGGTTTGCCCCGGAAACGGAAATTCCTTTGACTGCACATTTTTCTTGTTGATGGGCGCCGTCACGAGCACGTCGCACTTATTGGAGGCCAGATCTTCGGTAGCCGCCACCAGCGATTTCAATGCCAGTGAGCCCGATGTTTCATTGGCCTCGCCAAAACTCACCCGGATTTCATCATCCGTGATATTGACAATGTTCACTTTTCGGTTCACTGCCTCATCCGCACTTTGCACCTCGTTGAGCACAACATCTCCCATACCTAGCGCCTTGCGATGAAAGTTCATGACCCGTGTGGAGCCATAGATAATGGGCGTGCAAAAGGCCAGCATACGCTGGTCTGCAAAGGTTTTTAAGATGACTTCAGGGCCCACTCCGTTGCAGTCGCCCATGCTGATTCCTACCTTTATTCGTTTGGCTGCCATTGCTTGTAGTGCTTCAAAAAATGATACAATAATCGGACGCCCGATCCTGTGGCCCCTTTTGGACGGTAGTGACTGGCGCTATCGAGAAAAGCCGGTCCGGCAATATCCAGATGCACCCAGGGGTATGCGGTAAAATGCTCCAGAAATTTTCCGGCGGTTTGCGCTCCGGCATTGGCCCCACCAAGGTTTTTGAGGTCTGCGATATCTGAGTCGAGCTCCTTTCGGTATTCCTTCCAAAGCGGCAATTCAACGAGGCGCTCGTACACGGCTTCACCCGATTGAGAGAGTGCCTTGATGTGGGCTCCGGTATTTCCCATTACGGCTATTCCGTAGGTGCCGATGGCCCGCATGGCAGCACCGGTAAGGGTTGCGAGATCAATCACCAACTCAGGGTCGTATTTTTGGGCAAAAGCCAAGGCATCGCCCAGTATCAAACGGCCCTCGGCGTCGGTATTCATCACCTCCACGGTGGTTTTATTGAACATGGTAATCACATCGCCGGGCGCAACGGCATTCCCTCCAGGGCGGTTGTCGGTTGCGGGAATCAGTCCGATGATGTGCACAGGTAAGTTATTGGCTGCGGCTGCCATGACGGCTCCGGCTACAGCTGCAGCTCCGGCCATATCGCTCTTCATCACATCCATGGAGTTGGCGGTTGGCTTGAGGCTCAAACCTCCGGTGTCGTACACAATACCCTTACCCACCAGCACGATGGGCTTGACGTTGAGGGCGTCCTGGGGTTTCCATGTAAGGATTCCAAAGGCCGGAGGATCCAGGCTTCCCTTGTTTACTCCCAGCAAGCCCCCCATAGCGAGGCTCTCTATCTGTTTCTTTTCAAGCACCTCCATGCTCACACCCAAAGGACATACCTGCTCGCGGATTTGCTCCATAAACAAAGATGCCGATTGGTGAGAATGCGGTCTGTTCACCAAATCGCGGGTAACGTGTACCGCGCGAACCAGCTCCTCCATTTCACGGTAACCATCGTGCAATTCCTCAGGAATCATCAATCTGATTTCCTGAAGCTTATTGGCTTTTTTGTCTGTTTTCGAAAAAAGCTCGAGGTATTGGTAGGAGGCGAGCATCAGCCCTTCAAGCATGGCGAAAAATTGCTCCGCGCTGCCCGCTTCCATTCGGACATCTGCAGCACTTATTTTTTTCTCTTCCAAACACTTGAACAATTGCACACCCCTCTCACGCGAGCTTTCCTGGTTGCCGGCCAGTTGCACCATTACAACACAGTAGTCATCGCGTTGCAGTTCGATGATGGTGTGCTCCGCATGCAGCGCGTTGCTCAGGCGCAACGACTCCCTTTCGGAAAGCGTTAAGAACGCCGGAAAGCTCTCACCTTCAAAAGGCACAATCAGAGTATCGGCGGATGTTTGATGGGTTAGAACAGACTTCATAGCGGACTGCAATAGCATAGCCGGCAAAGTTAATCTTTTCGCGGAAAGCCCGTGCTGAGGCCATGTGCAATGCAATAAGCCAAAAGGCGTTAATAGGGCGGGTAACTATGGCCTAAACCAAAGTCATTCAATACGTGTTTAAAATTTTCTACGTACTTTTATTCTCCAATTTACCGACTGCATGCGCTTAGTTATCCTTTTGCTGCTCAACCTCCTTCTCGTCCAATCGGCTTTGGCTACCCACAACCGCGCGGGTGAGATTACCTACATGCACCTTTCGGGCAACACGTACGAAATAAAAATTACCACCTATACGAAGCTGAGTGCACCTGCAGACAGGCCTTATCTCTTCATTAAATATGGAGACGGGAGTCCTATTGACAGCATATTTCGGCAGCCGCCCATTGACGACATTGCCAATGATATTCGCACCAATGTGTACATCAAGAACCACACCTACCCCGGCCCCGGGGTTTACACCCTTTGTGTAGAAGACCCCAACCGCATTCAGGACATTGTTAATCTCGGGGGAACGGGGTCTGTGAACATTGTTTTTGCGTTGGAAACTACGCTGCATATCAACCCCTTGATGGGGGTAAACTCCTCTGCGCAGCTCACCGAACCACCTTTAGACGACGCCTGTGTGGGCCAGGTTTTTCAACATAACCCGGGCGCATGGGATCCGGATGGTGATTCCCTTCACTTTCAATTGGCGCCTCCTTTGGGGCCGGAAGGTGTGCCGCTGGATCAGGGGCCGCAAGCAGTTTATGTGAGCCCGTCGGACATTGTTCCCGGACTCGACAACAACATCAGCATTGACCCGGTAACGGGCACCCTCACCTGGGACTCTCCTCAGCAAATCGGTATTTACAACATCGCCATTCTGATTACCGAGTACCGCCCCAATCCCATCACGGGCGAACCCCAGGTGGTGGGCACGGTGCTGCGCGATATGCAGATCTTTGTGTTGGTGTGCTCCAACAACCCGCCCCAAATACAACCAGTTCCAAACTTTTGTGTGGAAGCTGGATCCAATATCAACTTCCAGGTGGTTGCCAGCGACCCCAACGGCGACCAGATAACCCTTACCGCCAGCGGACTTCCGTTTGAGGTTTCCTCCAGTCCTGCCTCCTACAACCAGATTTTCCCGTCGAACAACGCCACCTTTAACTGGAACACCAACTGCAGTCATGTGCGTTTAGCCCCCTATCAAGTGGTGTTTAAAGCCCTGGACAACAACCCGAATATACCGCTTGCTTCCTTTGAAACGTCCACCATCACCATTGTGGCCCCTGCTCCACAAAACCCCACGGCAGAGCCTGCCCTCGGCGAGATTTTACTCAATTGGGATGTGAGTCCTTGCAACAATGCCATCGGCTACAAAATATACAGGCGGGCCGGTACCTTCGGGTTTGAACCTGGACCTTGCGAAACAGGTGTTCCGGCTTACACCGGTTACTCACTGCTCACCACCCTGAGCGGACTCAATAACAACTCATACCTGGACAACAACGACATCAGTTTTGGCGTGAACTACTGCTACATGGTGATCGCTTACTTTGCCGACGGTGCAGAAAGCTACGCCTCAGTGGAGTTCTGCGCAGAAATTGCCGCTGAAATCCCGCTGATAACCCACAATAGTGTAGGAGCTACCAGCACCACCGCAGGTATTGACACCGTGCGATGGCAACGTCCCTTTGACCTCGACACCAATCTGTTTGCAGGCCCCTATCAGTACAGGGTTTACCGCGGCGTCGGGTTCAGCAATGCCAACGATTTGATCCACACCGGCCCCGAAAGTGAGAGCCTATTAACTCTACCCGGAGAACACATTGTACAGAACCTCAATACAGAGGATCAAGCCTATACCTACCGCGTAGAATTGATGAATGATGGTGAATCGCTGGTTTTTTCAAGCGTGGCGTCTTCCATCTTCCTGAGCACCGAGCCCAGCGATGAACAACTCACACTGAGCTGGCAGTTCAATCATCCATGGGTGAATTTCAATTACCGGGTGGAAATGTGGAACGATGCGCTGGATGAATGGCTGCTGATTGAAGAAACGGACGAAACATCTTTTGTGCACACAGGCCTTGTAAACGGCGATGAATACTGCTACCGGATTGTTGCCGAAGGCTCGTATTTTAACGAAGCCTTCCCTGATACGGTGATTAATCTCAGCCAGGAAGTATGCGACGTACCCTTTGACAACGTACCTCCATGCCCACCTGAACTGACCGTGAGTTGTGGCGAGTGCAACAGCGAGACAGGTGAGCTCTCCCCCAACATCCTGGAATGGACCAATACCAACGACTGCGAGGACACAGATGATACCGAAGTGTACTACATCTATTTTACTCCTGTTGAAGGCGAAGAATTCATGCTCATTGATTCTGTTTTTGGCGCCGGCAACACGACCTATATCCATCAAAATAACAACTCAATAGCCGGTTGCTACCTGGTAACCGCGTTGGACTATGACTTTGTGAATGACCGCAGAAACGAGAGTGAGTTCAGCAATGAGATATGCTGCGATCAGGAATCCAAATACAAGTTGCCCAATGTGTTTACGCCCAACAACGACGGTAAGAACGATTTCTTTCAGGCCTTTCAACCCTATTGCGGGGTAGAAAGCATAGACCTCGTGGTGTTTAACCGGTGGGGGCAGCCCGTGTTTCAATCAACCGACCCTGATTTCCAATGGGACGGATTCCACATGGACTCCGGTGTGATGGTTACAGATGGCGTGTATTTTTACACTTGTACTGTCAATACCTTGCGCAAAACTGGCATTGAAGCCATCTCGTTGAAAGGAAGTGTGACTGTGCTTGGAGGAAAAGACGTTAATTTCAACTGATCGTGTTTACAGGAATTGTAGAATGTATGGGCGAAGTGCAAGACGTTCGCCCGGAGAACACCAATGTTCACTTTAGGATTTCGGCTGCTTTTGCCCGGGAACTCCGCGTAGATCAAAGCGTAGCACACAATGGTGTATGCCTCACGGTAACCGGCTTAGACGGAGATACGTACTGGGTGACGGCTGTGCAAGAGACCCTGAACAGGAGCAACCTCGGGGCTCTTCAGAAAGGCTCACCGGTAAACCTGGAGCGCTGCATGAAAGCCACCGACCGTTTTGAAGGCCATATCGTGCAGGGGCACGTAGATACTGCAGGCATCTGCACAGGTGCGGAAGACCTCAACGGGAGCTGGAAGTTTAGCTTTATGTACGAACCTACAGACGAGAGCCACATGACCGTGCCCAAAGGCTCTATCACTGTAAATGGCACCAGCCTGACAGTGGTTGATTCACATGAAAACACTTTTTCGGTGGTGGTGATTCCCTACACCTATGAGCACACGCTGTTCGGCAGCATGCAAGTGGGCGACCCCGTGAACCTGGAGTTTGACATTATCGGGAAGTACCTGGCAAGACTCAATGCCAAACGGACTTAAAACACCTCGCGCGCTATGCGCTGCACGGTATCCGATTTTCCCATTGTGTAGTAGTGAATCACCGGAGCTTTGCGTTCCATCAGCTCTTTTGACTGGCGTATGGCCCAGGATATTCCTGCTTCTTTCACCTCTTCATCGCTTTTGCAACGCACCAGTTCGTCAGCTAGTTCGTCCGGGAAATCAATGTGAAAGGTTTTGGGCAGGAATTGAATGTGTTTGAGCGTAGTGATAGGCTTGATGCCCGGAATAATGGGCACCGTGATGCCCGCCGCCCGGCACTTATCCACGAAGGCAAAAAACTTGTCATTGTCGAAAAACATCTGGGTAACGATGTACTCGGCGCCCCCGTCAATCTTGGCCTTGAGGTGGCCGAGATCGGTTTTCATGTTGAGGGCCTCAAAATGCTTTTCGGGGTAGCCCGCGGTGCCGATGCAAAATGCGGTGCCATTGGCTGCCGACTCCTGGTGCAGGTATTTCCCTTCGTTCAGTTCGGATATCTGACAAATAAGATCAATGGCGTAGGCGTTTCCTTCGGGCTCGGGCACAAAGGAAGATTCGCTTTTGATGGGGTCGCCGCGCAGGGCAAGCACGTTGTCGATTCCCAGAAAGCTCAGATCAATCAAAGCGCTTTCGGTTTCCTCGCGCGAGAAACCGCCACAAATGAGGTGTGGTACGGTGTCAATCTTGTACTTGTTCATCAGGGCTGCACAAATACCCACCGTGCCCGGTCTTCGTCGTAAGGAAACCCGTTTGAGCAGACCGTTGGGCATTTTCTTGTACATGTGCTCCTCACGGTGATAGGTAACATTGATGAACTTCGGTTCGAACTCCATCAGCGGGTCAATCCCTTCGTAAAGGGATTCAATGCCACGACCCTTCAGGGGTGGGAGGATTTCAAAAGAAAACAAAGTACCCTTGGCTTCCTGAAGGTGTTGGGTGATTTTCATGTTTGTGGCAGTGACTATTGAGGGCGACAAAAATACGAAAGCGCGGCCTGAGCCACGCTTTCCAATGGGTTATGAATGCCGTTATTGTTATCGGGCGATGGTCACCGAACCTTTCTCCACAATGTCCAATCGCGAAAGGATGAGTTCATAAAAGTAAACCCCGTCAGATACTTCCACTCCGGTTTTGTAGTGGCGGCCATCCCAGAATGGGCTGCCATAGCTGTTGCTCTCGTACACCACATTTCCCCAGCGGTTGTATATAACCAACCTGCTTCCGGGGAAATTCTCAATTCCCGAAATTTCAAATGTGTTGTTGTACGGGTCGTTGTTTGGGGTAAAGATGTTTGGAATCAATATCTCGCAGTCAATCACATTGATAACAGTAGTTGCTGTTACAGAGGGGCAGGGATCCAATCCCGGAATCACAACCTGGATTTCGTAGTTCTCTACGGGTACCATATCAACAAAGTCGTCACCATTGATCTGAATGGATGATTCTGTTTCATCTTGGTAGAACCCTTCCATATCGAGCCACACAAAGGGCGACCCGAAATCGCCGGATACCTCAAGTTGCAGCGGGCGCGATTCGCCCACGCAAATTTCAGGGAAAGGGCCAAACTCCGCGTCGGGTGGTGTGCGCATGATGAGCAGGGCTGAAGCCGGATCATCCGGGCAGCGGCTGTCGGTAAGTTCAATGGTATAAGCACCGCCTTCTTCGGCAGAGGCAGTGGTAACCGGGCTGGTTTCATTGCCAAAAGTAATGCCTTCATCACCCGTCCAGATCAGCGTGGCCGTTGGGTCTTCGGGGCTGGAGCTCCCGCTGATCTGCACCAGGAACTGCCCGGTACAAATCGGATCATAATCACCGGCATCCACAGAGATTACGGTGAGGTTGGTGGTAATGACGCTATCGCAACCTGCTGAGGTAGTCAGCACAACCTGGTATATACCGGGTTCGTTCACCTCATTTCCGTCGGGGAGGGTGTAGTTTCCGTCTCCGCAAAGGGCGGCATCTAACTCAAGCGACCAAACAGGGTTAACAGAGAGGTTTATGGTCACTACACTATCGCAACCGGTTACCACCGAGGGTATGGTTACCTCATAGGTTCCACCCTCGTTGACCGATGTGCCATCAGGCAGACTATAATTCTGCCCCTCACAAATATCAGGACTGATTTCAGCGAACAAGGTTGGGTTCACTGTTATTTCGAGCGTAGCCGAAGCCTCGCACGGGTCGGCGCCCACAACGTATGTGTAGGTTCCCGGGGTACCCGTGGCAGGGTCAAACACAGCGCCCACCGGATTCATTCCGGGGTCGAACCACTGTCCGAACGGGCTGGGAGTACCCCCAAGCTCGTCAGTCATGTTCACAGGAGCGTCAGATTCACACAAGGAAATTTCTGTATCCTCTCCCGGAACGGGCAAATCCAGCTCCTCAATTTCTATGGTCAGAACAGTTTGGCAGCCTATACTATCAATGAGTGTAATGTTGTAAACCCCGGGGCAAAGATCTGTGAAAGTGCCGCTATCCTGGGGGCCATCACCAATGTCGAATGTAAAAGGAGCGCTTCCGGAAAGCATACCCACCGTGATTTGCGCATCGCAGTTGCCCGGGCAGCTTTCGGGTTGTACCGTAATGTCAGTGTCGAACTGAATGCCGATGTTGATTTCGTCAAACTCCTCAATTTCGAAGCCGGAACATGTAGTATAGATCACCTCGGCGTTGTAGGAGGCACCCGTTGGAGGAACACAAACATCGAGGGTAAGCCCTGAGCCCAGGTAGTTGTTTTCTTCGTCGTACCAGTTTACTTCAAAATTGGGTTCACCGCTGGGTGTAAATCGCCACGCTTCTTCGGAAGCCGACCACGGACCAGTTTGACGTCCGGGTGCTACGTAACCCTGCGTGCCATCAGCGTTCTGTATTCCTATTACCGCATTACCGCTGTTCCATGTTGCACAGGTAGGTTTGTCCTGCACATACACTTCAATGATGTTGGTGGTTTCGTACAATACCACCTGCGTGGTAGATTGCAACTGATTGCAGGAAAAATGACATACATTGTCGAAATTCAGCACAAAAACACGACAAGGAAATTCACCCAGGATGGCGTATTTCGCATCGCCACAAACACTCGGGTCGATATCATGGTACACACCAAACACGCTGTTGAGCGGCAATTGAGGGCTCGGACAGTTTTGGGTGAAGGCCCACGGACAAAACCCTCCGGCATAAGCTGCGTTGAAAGACAGCAAGCCATTGGACCCAACAGTAAGAGCTTGATAGTCTGTGCCAAAATAGCAGAAATTAAAAGGGATGGTCAGCAGCGGACTCCACACATCGTCTGTACCGATTGAGAAGCCGGTGCCTTCATTGAATGGAAAGGGTGGATCGTACGGAATAGCCGACACTGTATATTCAGTGGGCTGACCCGTTTCGAGCACACTGGCTGTAAGGGTTGTGCAATTGTCTTCGCAATCCACGTCGAAGTCCGGACCCAGATCAATATTTGGGCAACCGGCAGCATTGCTACCACCGCCGCCCGCTGCACCCAACCCGGCGCACGATACGCAACTGATGGATGCCAACCAACCGGGTGCTGTACCCGAGCCGTCGGAGGTAAATCTAAAGGTGAGGCAACCGCTGCTTGATGTAACGAGCCCGGGGCTTTGGCTTCCGGTATAACTACCAATCAGGTTTGCCTGGGTATCGGCACCATCGAACACATCCAGAAAGTCCCAGTTGGCTTCAAGCTGAAATGCATCGAAAAAAGCCTGCATGCACTGGTCGTCCTGAGCAGCACAAAAGGTAATTACGTATTGCTCGTTGTTGTTGTAACTGCCTTCAGCTCCGCTATCGGTAAACTGAGCGCTACAGGTATTGATAGTGGACATGTGGGTAGATGCATCCAGCACCACCTGTTGCGCACTTACACCCATTCCTGCAACAACAAGCCCCGCAACCATTGCGGAAACAAGCATTTTGTTCATCATCTTCCTCATGGCTTAGGGTGTTACAGCTTTGATACGCTTGTCGATGATGGTTCCCTGCGGAGACAAAGTCCAGTACCACGGGTACACGGGTTCATCGCCGGTGCGGTTCATAAAAGTGTGATCGCGAAAACGTCCATAGGTATCTTCAAGATGTTTGGCTGAAAACAATCGCACCACCACACCTGAATCGAACTTCACAGTTCGGTCTTGATTAATAAGCCGGTAGGGGTCGAGATCTTTGTTCTGCAATGCTTCGTGATAAGCTTCGAGGTTACTCACTCCTCCTGCCTGCTCAATCACATAACTGGCTTTTGTTTGTGCCGCGGCCCACTGGAACGCGCATACAAGCAAAAAGCTTAAAAGCAATTTTCTGGTCATAGGCTGGTTCTTCGGTAAAAAATTAAAGGGTGTTGAAGCTACTGCCGCAACACCCTGAAGTTCATTCTCAACTTGTAATTAATACCCGTTGTTAAACAGGTGGCGAATTCGCTGTTCTGACATGATTTGTACCACCTGGTCGGTGTTGCCAACACGGTAGTAGTACACCTGATTATCAATGTCAAGGTTATACGCCATAGGGTTGAAAGCATTTGCGTTGAAATTGCCGGCGTTTACCTCCGGAATGTTTTGATTTTTGCGAAGGCTGTTAAGCTCGCTAATCTCGGGCATAGACGAAAGGTCGCCTGTCATGGTTTGCACCGTAGCAGCGCGGTTGGCATAGTAGTTCCAAAAGGCAATCTCATTTTCGCCCTGTGCCGCAATGGCGTCAATTTCATCCTGACTTAGAGCCTGTTGTAACTTCTCGTTGGCCTGTGACATGGAGAAGAAAGGGATCAGAAGAGCAACGGAAAGTGCTGTAAGTAGTTTTTTCATCGGTGTGATTTTTATACTGTTGTTTCTGGTTGTTTGACGCATGACCTGCCGGCAAGTTGCAAGCCAAAAATCAGGTCGGGCAACAAAATTAACAAAATACCCCGAAGCCCCAAGCTTTTTCTGCTTCAGAACCATTTCATGCAGCGGTAAAATAAGGTATCTTTGCCGCGCTGAAATGACCCCAGCCCGCTTTTCATGGAAAACATCCGAAATTTCTGCATCATCGCCCACATTGATCACGGCAAAAGCACACTTGCCGATCGGCTGTTGCAAACCACCAATACCATCAGCTCGCGAGAACTGCAGGAGCAAACGCTCGACAATATGGACCTGGAGCGGGAGCGCGGTATCACCATCAAGAGCCACGCGATTCAAATGGACCACGTTTACGAAGGTAAACCTTACGTGCTCAACCTGATTGACACCCCGGGGCACGTAGATTTCTCCTATGAAGTATCGCGCTCTATCGCCGCATGCGAAGGCGCTCTCCTGATTGTGGATGCCACCCAGGGTATACAGGCACAAACCATCAGCAACCTATACCTGGCACTGGAGCACGACCTTGAAATCATCCCCATCCTCAACAAGATGGACCTGGACAGCGCCATGGCCGAGGAAGTTACCGACCAGATTGTAGAGCTCATCGGCTGTAGCCCTGAGGATGTCATTCCCGCAAGCGGAAAAACCGGCCTCGGTGTGGATGCCATCCTCAAAGCCGTTATTGAACGCGTACCGGCGCCCAAAGGCGATCCCACCGCACCCCTGCAGGCCATGATTTTTGATTCGGTGTACAACTCCTTTCGCGGGGTCATAGCCTATTACCGCGTAATGAACGGAGTGATGCGCAAAGGCGCCCGCGTAAAATTCTTCAACACCGGCAAGGAGTACGACGCTGATGAAGTGGGTATTCTCAAACTCGATCTTGTCCCCAAACAGGAAGTTCGGGCCGGAAACGTAGGCTACATTATTTCCGGCATCAAGAGCGCAGCCAATATCAAGGTGGGAGATACCATTACCGAAACATCGCGACCCTGCGCCGAAGCCATCAGAGGTTTTGAAGACGTTAAACCGATGGTCTTTGCCGGGATTTATCCGGTAGATACCGAAGATTACGAAGACCTGCGCACATCGCTCGAGAAATTGCAGCTCAACGATGCCTCTCTCGTTTTTGAACCCGAGTCTTCGGCGGCTTTGGGCTTTGGCTTTCGCTGCGGATTTCTGGGCATGCTCCACATGGAAATTGTGCAGGAGCGCCTGGAGCGCGAATTCGATATGACGGTCATCACAACGGTGCCCAACGTGTCGTACACCTGCTTTACCAAAAAAGGCGAGAAACTCACCATCAACAACCCTTCTGACCTACCCGACCCCTCGCGCATCGAGCGCGTGGAAGAGCCGTATATCAAAGCCCAGATCATCACCAAAAGCGACTTCATTGGTGCCATTATGACTCTGTGCATCGACAAAAGAGGTGAACTCAAAAACCAGGTGTACCTCAGCTCCAACCGCGTAGAACTGTCGTTTGAAATGCCCCTGGGAGAAATTGTGTTTGACTTCTACGACAAGCTCAAAACCGTTTCAAAGGGTTACGCTTCTTTTGACTATTTTCCGATTGGCGACCGCGAATCGAACCTCATCAAGCTCGATATCATGCTCAACGGCGATCAGGTGGACGCATTATCGGCCCTCATTCACCGCGATAACGCTTTTAACCTGGGTAAAAAAATCTGTCTGAAAATGCGCGAACTCATTCCGCGTCAGCAATTTGAAATTGCCATTCAGGCGGCCATCGGTACCAAGGTCATTGCCCGCGAAACCGTGCGCGCCCTGCGCAAAGACGTAACCGCCAAATGTTACGGAGGTGACATCACCCGAAAACGCAAACTGCTCGAAAAACAGAAAAAGGGTAAAAAGCGCATGCGCCAGGTGGGTAATGTGGAAGTGCCGCAGGAAGCATTCCTTACCGTGCTAAAGCTCGATTAAACTTTTTTTCCTACCTCTGTAACTTTCTGCAGGCTCGCGCGTCTTACCTTCGCTGATAGGCCAACATGCTTGTATCCGACTACAATCAATGCGTTGATATCCATGCCGATGCCCTGTACAGGTTCATCGCGCATGCCATGCGTAACCGCGACCTCGCACAGGATGTGGTGCAGGAAGCGTTTACGCGACTTTGGGAAAAACGCAGCGAAGTAGAGGCCTCCAAGGCAAAATCCTACCTGTTTACCACCGGATACCGATGCATGATAGACCTCATCCGCAAAGAAAAAAAGCAAGCCGATGTGGACATGGAGAGCCATGCTGCACCTTCTATACAAAATGATCACGGCGATTTGAACGACCTCCTGCACGAAGCCCTTCAGCGATTACCCGAAATGCAGCGCTCGGTGGTATTGCTTCGCGATTATGAGGGATACAGCTACGAGGAAATCGGTGATATCTGTTCACTCAGCGAAAGTCAGGTGAAAGTGTACATTTTCCGGGCGCGGAAAACCTTGAAGGAATACCTTGTAAACCCAGCCATTATCCTGTGAAACAGCTGAACGAACATACCGCCGAAGCCTGGATGCTCGACTACCTGGAGGGCCATTTGTCGGATGTGGATACCCGCAAACTGTTGGATTTTGTGGCCCAACACCCCCATTGGAAAGAAGTGCTGGAAGAAATGCAGGGTGATGCACTCCCCATTTTGGAAGCCACAGAATCCTTGCCCACGAAGGCTCACCTGCACCGCGACGAGGAAGATGACCTCATCGCGCTGATGGAAGGAACACTCGGGCCAGCCGATGCTGCGCGCATGGAAATGCGCCTGGAGCAACACCCCGCACTTGACACCAGCTACCAACTCTACCTCCAAACCCGGCTTCGCCCCCAGGAAAGCCTGCGATTTGGCAACAAAAAAGCCTTGAAGCACACACCCGTGCGCCTTATATACGCCCTGCGGTTCTCCGCAGCAGCAGCCACCATCGCGGCGATTGTTGGTGCATGGCTGTGGTTCAATCCCAATCACCCCGGCCAATACTCACCGCGAATAGCCACCGAAATGCCGGTTTGGGAAACGGAAACCGTGGAAACTCAAAGCACCTTTGCAGCGAATGACGAGCAAACAGAGCGCGCAATCACTGTGGCAAAAAAAGCTCCCGTGAAACCCAAAGCTCAAAAGAAGGAAACCAATACCCTATTGGCCAGCACTCCCGGGCAAAACACGTCCGAGTCACCTGAACCATTCAAAACCTCAGAACCGGAAACCGCCGCAGAACCGCCATCGCTCGCTTTGTGGCTGGAACCGCTCCATACCGTCAGCCTGGTTGTGGAGGAGGTAAAGCTACCCGCAATGCCGGCCAATGCGGATAAAACCGCAGCACCCAACCCGCAATGGATGAACATGCCTGAGCGCGGTTTTGTGGGTGATGCCGTGGCCGGTTTGGGAGAAAATGTTGCCGGTTGGGGCGAGAAGATGGCCGGCCGATTGAAATTCATTTCCCGCCAACAGCAGGTGATCAGCATTGAGCATTCCGAAGAGGATGAGCTCATTACCTCCACCTTTAGACTCGGTCAACTGGAGCTTCAACGAAGTCGCACAAAAAAATGATGAGGAGCTGTAACTATTCTGTGCAGCTACCCGTCTCACCAAAAACACAAAACCAAAAAACCATGAAAGCATACATTGTAACCTTAATGATTTTCGCCTCGCAACTGATGTTCGCGCAGGGTGAGGACAGCGCCGCCGCTCAGGAACCTGAAAAAATCGTTTCGGGCGACACCACCATTGTGCGCCTCGGGCGCCATCAGTTGAAAATAGTAGAGCGCGAGGGCAAGGACGAAATACTGCTTGAGAAAAAAATAGAGGATGAATGGGTGTCGCGTAAGAGCTGGAGTGAAAGCGAAAAGGAAGAAGATTGTTTCGAAAAAAAATTCGCCGAGTGGCACCGCAAAAACAAGCTTACCCATTGGACGGGGATTTACTTCGGTTCTAATGGCTACATCGGAAACAACCAGTCCATTGAGTTGCCCGAAGAAATTTCCACTCTGGAAGTAGACTACAGCCAATCGTTTATGTTTGCCTTTAACTTCCCGGAAGTTAAGCTGCGGCTGATTAAAGACTATGTAGGTATTTATACCGGGCTTGGATACCAGTTTCACAGCTACAGAATGCGGCAAAATACGCACATTGGCTTTGGTAATGATATGTCCTTCGAAACCGACACCTTGCGCGCTCTTACCCGCAATACCATTCAGGCCGGCTACTTGAGGGCACCTGTGATGCTCGAGTTTAACACCAGTCTCGACCCGGCCAAAACCGTGCACTTTGCTGTAGGTGTGGTGGGAGGGTTTTTGTTGCACTCTACCTACGTGCAGAACTACCACGAATCAGGGGTGGATTACAACCTGAGCACCCAGCGCATACCCAACCTCAACCCCTTTACTGCCGAAGTGATGGTGCGGGCGGGTTACGGACCTTTCGTGCTCTTTGCGAGCTACGGCCTTACACCGATGTTCAGACGCAGCGAAGGCCCCGAGCTATTCCCCATCAACGCGGGTCTGGGCTTTGCTTTCTAAATATTCCTCATAATTACAGAACCTGCGGGCAGTAGCGAAAGCACTGCCCGTTTTTTTGTACCTCGGCGAATGAATACGCGGGCCTGTAGATTTGCTATTTTTACCCGCCCAAATCAAAAAGCAATGACAGACCGGTTAAAAGAGCTCAACGACAAAATTGCAGAGGCCCATTTAGGTGGCGGACAGACACGTATAGACGCGCAACACGCAAAAGGTAAACTCACCGCACGCGAGCGGGTACAATTGCTGCTCGATAAAGGCTCTTTTGAAGAAATAGGAATGCTCGTTACCCACCGATCCAAAAACTTCGGGTTAGACAAACAGCAGTTTTACGGCGATGGTGTGGTAACCGGCTACGGAACCATTCACGGCCGTTTGGTTTACGTGTTTTCACAAGACTTTACAGTGCTTGGCGGCTCACTCGCTGAAGCACACGCCGAAAAAATCTGCCGCATCATGGATCTGGCCATGAAAAACGGCGCTCCGGTTATCGGGCTGAACGACAGCGGAGGCGCACGTATCCAGGAAGGAGTTATTTCGCTGGGTGGTTATGCCGACATTTTTTATCGCAATACCCTGGCCTCGGGTGTAGTACCGCAGTTATCGGCCATTATGGGGCCTTGTGCAGGCGGTGCGGTGTACTCGCCTGCCCTTACCGACTTTATTTTCATGGTTGAGAAGACATCCTACATGTTCGTTACAGGGCCCAACGTGGTAAAAACCGTGACGCATGAGGAAGTGACCTCCGAGGAATTGGGTGGCGCATCTACGCATGCTTCTAAATCGGGGGTAACGCATTTTTCGTGTGTGAACGAAGCTGCGTGTTTGGAACACCTTCGAAAGGTAATGACCTATATTCCGCAAAACTGCGAGGAACTGCCACCTTCGGTGGCTTACCAGCCCGGCAACGAAACCCGACCCAAGCTGGACGACCTCATTCCGGAAAACGCCAACCAGCCCTATGACATGCGCGAGGTGATTGAAGAAGTTTGCGATGCGCAATCTTTTTTAGAAGTGCACAAAGACTACGCAGAGAATATTGTGGTGGGTTTTGCCCGCCTCGCCGGACGAAGCATCGGCGTAGTGGCCAACCAGCCGGCTTTTTTGGCGGGGGTGCTCGATATTAAAGCATCCAACAAAGCTGCCCGTTTTGTGCGCTTTTGCGATGCCTTCAACATTCCGCTGCTGGTGTTTGAGGATGTGCCAGGATTTTTACCCGGCACAGACCAGGAGTGGAACGGTATCATCAGCAACGGCGCCAAATTGCTCTATGCCTTCTGCGAAGCTACCGTGCCCCGCGTTACCGTGATTACCCGCAAAGCCTATGGCGGTGCATACGACGTAATGAACTCCAAGCATATCGGCGCCGATATGAACTTTGCGTGGCCCACCGCAGAGATTGCCGTAATGGGGGCCAAGGGTGCCGCGGAGATTATTTTCCGTCGCGAAATTCAGGAGGCTGCCGACCCGGAGGCCAAGCTCAAAGAAAAGGAGGCCTTGTACGCGGAGATGTTCGCCAATCCATACCGTGCCGCAAAACGCGGATACATTGACGAGGTGATTCCGGCTTCCAAAACGCGCGAAAAGCTCATCCGGGCTTTTGATATGCTGAAGAACAAGGCGGAAAAACTGCCCCGCAAAAAGCACGGGAATATTCCGCTGTGAGGTGATTGGTTAATAAGCCAATAGGCCGGTTAGACAATTAGAC
>REDV01000061.1 GCA_007695365.1 Cryomorphaceae bacterium
AAACACGCCAGTGCTGTTGGTCTCTGAGCCCAGCGTGTAGCTGTATGGGCCGGTGCCGCCGGATGCGCTCAGCGTAACCGTGGTGGTGCCGCCAAAACAGTCAATGGTACCCGCTGAGGCAGATGCCGTGAGTTCGTCGGGCTGGGTGATGTTAATCGTACCCTCCAACGGGCCACAGTTCACGCTGTCGTCAACGCTCCATGCAATGTTTGAACCGGCGGGTACACCCTCAAAAACTCCTGTGCTGTTGCTTTCCGACCCCAGGGTGTAGGTATAAGGGGGAGTTCCTTCCGTAGCGGTAATGGTAACAGTGGTGGTGCCCCCAAAACAATCGATGGGATCCAAACTTACCTCAACTTCTATACACTCCGGATCTGGACCATCGCCAACAGTTATCAATCCCGGAAAAAAATCTCCGGTGATATTATTACCGGCAAAAGCAACATTGGTAGATGGCGGGATGGGCGATGATTCGTATTGCAGGGCGGTGAAACCATCGGCAACACCGACCAGGGAAACCACAAATGCGTCAAAGGAAGTAGTCGCAGTACCAAACAAACTAAAGGCAGAAATATTAAATACACCTGTGGTGTTATTGATATTGAGGTCGAGTTGAATAGGCAGTGGAGATCCGGGAGCAATGGCAACGTTCGTGACATTTACCACGGCAGGATCAAAACTCATAAGTATATCTACAACACTCACTTCCTGCCCCGGAGGTACATCTATCCGGAGTGTCATTTGGAAATTCTCATTGACTTCAACTTCTATTTCGTCAGGTACAACGAGAAGGTCGCACAAACCCTGGGCGTAAGACATGGAAGTCAAGCCCATCATGATTAAAAACACGGGCAAAATCACAGATCGATACCATTGAAACATAAGACTCTTGGAGGAAAAATTCCCTCGAAATGAATTAGGCATAGGTTATAGGTTTGGTTCTGAAGGTGAAGACAATACAATGATGGCCGCAAAAACGCCAACTGCCAGACTTATAACACAAAAAATACTAGCCCGAAACAGCTGCTTCCGACTAACTTGCGTTTTTATGCCTACGAATAGAATATTTTTGCCGCTCAAAAAAATTTTACACTTGATTCATCTCCAAATGTAAAAGTCACATCAGGGCACTACAATGACCATATGTGGTTATTTCGAGTGGCTTATTCTATTGTAAACATCGAGCGCAGCTGTATATTAAACCCATGGTTAGGACAGCGTGACCTGCTCGATGGCATGCACACAACCCAGCATTAAGTGCGAATAAAAATATTTTTCACAAATAATTTGCCGACTTCCTGTTACCTTCAACCCCCTGAATTTGGACTATCGCACCATGAGTTTGCCGATTAATCCTTCCCCATTTTCCGCAACAACCCTAACCACGTATAGGCCTGGTTTCAAATGTGAAACATCCACGATAAAATCGTTGGTTTCTCCCCCTCCAATCTGTGCACTCAACCATTCATTTACCACACGGCCGGACGTATCCATTAGTTGGGTCTTTACAAAGCCGGAATGAAAAAGCTGTAATCGTATGACAGTTAAATCCGAAGCGGGGTTGGGCCAAATATGCATGAGACCTAAATCACGGGGAACACCTCGTGCGTCCATTCCTGTAACCAAACATGTGGTATTCCACTCCGGGTTCGAGGGGCCTCCAGCATAGCACTCATCACAAACATCTATTTCGGCATCCCCATTGGGCACACCCAAACAGTCGGCACAGGTGGTATTCCAATCTGGGTTAGAGGAGCCACCGGAATAGCAAATACCGCATTCGTCGGTATGAGCATCTCCATTGGGTACGCCCAGACAGTCCTGACAAGTAGTGTTCCAGGCGGGGTTGGAAGAGCCATCCTGGTAACATACTCCACACGCATCCTCCTCTGCCCCACCGTTTAGATTTCCAAAGCAATCCAAACACGTGCTATTCCACTCCGGGTTGTCGGGCCCTCCGGTATAGCATTCATCGCAATCATCTATTTCGGCATTGCCATTGGGCACACCCAAACAGTCGGCACAGGTGGTATTCCAATCGGGGTTGGACGGGCCACCGGAATAGCAAATACCGCATTCGTCGGTATCCGCATCTCCATCGGGTACGCCCAGACAGTCCTGACAAGTAGTGTTCCAGTCGGGGTTGGAAGAGCCATCCTGGTAACATACTCCACACGCATCCTCCTCTGCTCCACCGTTTAGATTTCCAAAGCAATCCAAACACGTGCTATTCCACTCCGGGTTGTCGGGGCCTCCGGTATAGCATTCATCGCAATCATCTATTTCGGCATCGCCATTGGGCACACCCAAACAGTCGGCACAGGTGGTATTCCAGTCGGGGTTGGACGGGCCACCGGAATAGCAAATACCGCATTCGTCGGTATCAGCATCGCCATTGGGTACACCCAGACAGTCCAACTCAGTACCTACTCCCACGTTGATCAGCACAGGGGGAAGATTACCTGAGACATCCTCACCGGCAAAGGCAAGTTGTGTGGAGGGGAAATCATCCGTAACGTGCGCAAGCAGGGTAGAACTTTCTGTGAGCGCAACCATTGAAATGATAAGGTGATTAAACGAGGCTGTAGCCGCCGAAAAACCAAATGAAGCAAATTGAATAGAACCCGTCACATTGTCTGTTTCCTGTGTCAAAATCACACCCAGCGGACTGCCCGGATGCAAGGCAAGAGCAGTTACATTCACCACCTCCGGGTTAAAAGTCATTACAATATCTGCCACCGATACGCTTCCGCCCGGCGGTATTTCAATTTCGAGGATTACCTCAAAGGCATCACCGGGATCTACCTGCACAGTTTGCGGGGATGGTACAATATTGCAGTTCACCTGCGCAACCCCATAGTGAACCCATCCGAAAGACAAAAGCCACAAAACCGATGCAGCGAAATATGGTGTGGACAACGATTTGCCGACAGAACGAAAAAATGAAAAAGTCATAATCAGATTCAATTGGTAATATTTTTAACAACAAGTCGGGCTTGCTATCGTATCGCAACCCATTGATAGTCGGTTCATTCAAATCTGTGGCAGAGCTGCGCAGGCTTTACACAACAAACTTACGCAAAAGGAGCCAAAAATAGCGCATCTGCTTGTTTTTGTATTCTTTACATTACCTGAAAAAACGAAGGAAGAATAAAAAAGGCGCCCCCTTGAGGCGCCTTTTTTTGGATCGATTGCTCGCTCGCTAACTTAAACGAGCAATACACGTGATGTGGAATTATCTGCGCACTACCACTCTTTCCACCAGCACGCCTTCGTTAGTAATCATGCGGCACAGGTACATTCCCGTGCTCAACTGAGACACATCCAGATCAAAGCGATAAGGAGCACCGGCAGCAGCACTACCGCGGTACACATCTGCCACAATCTTTCCGGAAGCGTCAAGCAAATCTACGCTGACAGCTCCTGAGTTTACCAACTCGAAGCGCACAAATGCATCGTCGCTGGCAGGATTGGGCCACACAGCAAGGGTAGACACATCTCCGGCTGTGATATCATCTACTGAGCTTACCACAGCAGGCAGAATCTGAATATCCAGGGGTCCTACTGACGACAGCATATTCTCTCCAGCGTAGGCAAAAATGCTGCGAGGAAACTGATTCAGAGGATGACCTACATAGGCTGAAGCGGTGGGTGATAAGGCCATGAAGGTGATGTTCATCATGGGAAACTGTCCAGTGGGAAGGTTGTTACCGATTTCAAACGCGCCGATGCTGATGGTACCGTCGGTGTTGTTGAAGGTGGGATCTATCATCATGCCGCCCATGTTGTTTACCAGTGACTCAATGGAAACCACCTCCAGCTCCCAGGGATTAAACCGCATATGCACATCAATCACGGATACCGGGTCGCCGGCGGCATCAATGTTTACGGTAACCTCAAAGGTCTCCCCTACTGTTGTTTCGATGTATTCAGGACTGTGGAGAATCTGCCCTGACTGAGCAGATAATCCCAGGCTGAAAACCATGGCCCCCAAGGTGAGGGTTAACCCACCCATGTGCTTTCCGATTTTTGATTTTATTGTGTTCATTTTCTGAATGTTTTAAAGTTTGTAATTATTGGTTAGACTTTTTACGGCGCTGATACAGACTGACCAAAGAAGAATGAAATAAACGAAAGGTCAATGGCATCTACAAAGTTATCGCAGTTCAAGTCGGAACGAACAGCGTCTGCCGGTGAATTAATATCGAGTGCAGTATTGTAGTGGAAAACCAACAATGACAAGTCCACTGCGTTAATCACGTCATCATTGAATGTCGCATCTCCGTCGGCAATGTCACCGGGTATCACTTGTGTGAGCACAACGTTGGGTTGTGCACTGCTGCTGGTCATATCCACTCCTTCAAAAACCTTTGACAGGTAGCGCTCAACCTTTGCATACACGGTGTAAGTTCCGGCAGGAACACCTGTCAACTCAACCGGGGTTGCGAAGTTTCCGCTGGCATCCAGCGCAGTGGTGAAATCACCTCCCACCTGCGCAGAACCGTCGTACACCCGGATTCTTACAGGCGCACCGTCGTTACATGCCATGTTGATGATAGCAGTACCTGTAAGCGTCTGTGGAACCACAGTAATTTCCACATCACAAGTAACGGTATTGAAGCCATCTGAAGCCGTAAAGGTGATTTCGTGCACACCTACGGGGAAGATCCAGCCGTCGAGTGATGAGGCAGCTGTTTCACCACTACCATCAGCACCGGAGATTGACGATGCATTGTGCGTAATGAGAACAGAAGCACAATCATCCGTACCGCTCACGATTACGTCAAACTCAGCACCTGAAACAAGGTAGCCATTGCCTGCGTTCACAAAGCGTGAACCATCGAGAACCAGGCAATTTCCGTCACCATTGATCACGGGATCGGTAACATCAGGGGTCACGTCCAGAGCAAGTATTTCTGCATCCAGCAATACGTTGGCCACCAGGGGCTCAAAACCACCGCCTACAAATCCAAAGTTGTTCATGATGCGAGTTCCTGCAAAATCGCCGAGTTCCATGGGCGCAACGGTTCCGCCGGCTGTGCCTACGTTCGCAACTTCATCCCGGATACCTTCGAACACAATCTGCAAAAATCCTTCACTCGGACCAGCGAAACCTCCCTGCCAATTTGCGGCAAAGTAAATCTCTCCGGAACTTGCCGTGTTGGACGCTACCACAGCACCTGTACCCACGTACGTTGCACTTACAAGCGTCAAACGGGTGGCATCATAGCTCAGCTTTAGCTCAGCGTTGGTGATGGGGCCGGTGGTCTCGATGTTCACGTTCACCGTAGTTTCCTGACAGGCTTCCAGCTCCACGTTGCTTTCGGACCAGGTAAAGTTAGCGTAGCCGCCCGCGGTAACAGTGATAACTTTATTATCATCATCGTACCCAACCACAAAGTCACGACCATTAATGGTAATGGTGTTTTGGGCAAACTCACCTTCACGCGTACCGGTGTAGGTAATGATTTCGAAAGCGAATCCCGGAGCAGGTACAAAACCGTCAAGCTCAATATCCAAAACGGCATCGCCCAAATTCACATCACCAAGCACGGTAAGTTGATCATAGCCCGTGCAGGGAGTGTAGTCCCAAATATCCTGAAGGTAGGTATCGTTGTCGGTGAGAATAAGACCATTTACGGTTACACAACCGGGGCTTTCACCAATGGAGATGGTGAGTGCGGGATCCGGAGTACCGGACGCATCAATAACGTCATCGTATATCCCAGAAGATATCTGAACCAATTGCCCGTCTAAGGCAGCAGCAATACCATCCGAAATGGGGGTTAGGCCCGTGAAAAAGCCAACAACATCACCCTCTTCATCCAGAACAAACACCGTACCTGCAGGGTAACCATCGCATGGGCTTTGAAGGTCATCAGACTGCAGGAAGGGAATGAATAAAATTTCAGCCCCTGCTTTTGATAGGAGCAAACCGTCTAAATCGTCGTTATCTTCAATTTCAGCCGCCAAGGCCGTACCAAACCAGTTACAGCTTACATCGGCAGCTCCGTAAGCGGATGCGTCTACATAGTTGGCTACGGCATAACCAACACCACCATCGTCGGTGTGCACAAAGGTGTTTGTTTCAAAACTGTTCCTCTCTACCGTAACGGTTCCAACATAGCGGTTGTTTTCAAACTTAAGAGCCTGAAGATCATATCCACCCCCTGCTCTGTTTGCAACTTTACTTCCTTTGATGTCAGAAATAACGTTGAAGGTAACCATTGCGTTCTCAGTGTTTCCTTCAAGCCCAATTCCTGTAGAGATAAAACCTTCGAGGCCCGAGATGTGGTTGCCTGTGATCACAGCGCCCTCCACTTTGCCATTCGAGGCAAAGCTCGCGTTTCCTCCTACATTGATCAAGACACCATAAGCAATTCTTCCTCCATCGCCCCAAGGGCCGGTATTCGAGTTAACGTCGGAAATACTGTTATCCTCGATATTAAGGTTACTCAGCGTACCTTGACTGGTTGATTGAAGAATGCCTATTGCACTGGCGCTGTTGAATGTATTACCTGCGTGACTGATATTGGATATACAGTTTTTGGAAATTTCAACATTGCTATAACTTCCTGCATCAAGCTGGAAACGAATGGAGTGAACCGTATTGGAGTTTGTTGGAGGCCCACCAAAGCCAGCGTCGTTACCAATGTTATGAACCTTATTATAGACTACGGAAACATTACTCTGATTGCTGAGATCGATGGCAAAACCGTGATTGGGAGCATTGATTTCAAAACCATTCAGCGTCACGTTGTCTGACGTAATCATCACCGGAGCTCCACTTGTCGGTGCAATTACTGACTCAGCAACTCGTGCATCACAGTCGTTCCCGGCGTTGGCACCATTGAGGGTAAGCGGTTTGTTGATGTTTACGTTCTCATCATAAATCCCCGCAGCCACCTCAATCACATCGTTATCATCGGCCGCAGTGATGGCGGCCTGGATGGTGGAATAACCGATCTCTTGCGTAACATTTACAACAGGAGCAAATCCGATTTGGTAAGGCGGAACAACTACCATTCCTTCAGGATAGGTATTACCGTTTCCGAAAAGTACTGACAATTCGAACTCTACAGTGGTAATTTCACTAAACTGCACCCCTACTTCTACATTACTAAAAGTGTTATTGTTGAATGTGATATTATTGACGTTTTGTGAAGCATCTCCATTTACGTTTCTAAAAAACACACCCCTAACCCCAAAATAATCCGGTGTTGTAGCCCCATCTCCATCAATGTTGTTGTTTTCAAAATGTGCTGTTGGCGCGTAAGTAGCGGAAGTTTCAACGTACGTTTCAACCCGAATCCCTTCGAAAGCCCGGGATAAACCATCCCACATTAGCTCACTCCAATCAGGGGTAGAGGCCGGGGCCGATATACTATTTCCGGTAAAATTCCAATTTGAAACACCGATATTAGAGCCATTCGCATAGTTGTAGTGGATTCCAAAGACATACGATGAGAACTGATTATTGGTAACTGAACCGGAAGCATCGGTACGGTATGGCTGCACCTGTATTCCACTACCCGCATCCATTACCTGGTTATCACTAATTGCACCGCCGGCAGCCTGGTAGTATATAGAACTAAATACTGAACCGTTTTCGAAAAAGTTATAGCGGGTAATATTTCCCGTTGTGGCTGGCACATGAGGTTGAGAAGGAGCACCATTTTGAGACATATGCACAGCGATGTTGTTGAAACCTGAGAACCTGTTGTATTCTACAACTGTATTTGATCCAAAGCTTCTGACTCCCCTCGCACTCAGCGGGAGAGGCCAGGTTCCATCGTAGGTCAACCCTATGGTAAGATTGTCATTTAGAGTAAAGCCACTGATTGTCACACCATCAGAGTCAATGGATATTAATAGATTAAAACCAGAAGTTATATAATCCGGATACTGAATAACAGCTTCCCCTACCCTTGCTTCACTATTTCCGGCCAAACCATCATTCGGTCCGAGCAGCGAAAGTGGCTTGTCAATTGTCAGTGTTTCTTCGTATGTTCCCGCAGCCACCTCAATCACATCGTTATCATCGGCCGCAGTGATGGCGGCCTGGATG